>JAWWPV010000440.1:0-6996 GCA_033854775.1 Trebonia sp. | reverse complement strand
CAGGCGGTTCGCGCGGCTGTGCCTAGACGGCACGCCGGCTACCCCGCTGGCCGTGCCCGATGCGCTCGCCGCGGTGCGCCGTACCCGCGACCTTGGCCTCGCGCTGCTCAGCGCCGACCACGTCGGCGTCGCGCAGCGCTGCCTGGACATGGCCGTCGCGTGGGCGAAGGAACGTGAGCAGTTCGGCCAGGCGATCGGGTCGTTCCAGGCGATCAAGCACAAGCTGGCCAGCGTGCGGCTCGAGCTCGAGGCGGCGGAATCGGCGTGCATGTACGCGCTGTGGGCGGCGCGGGGGGCCCCGGACGAGTTCGCCACCGCGGCCAGGATCGCGGCGTACACCTGCGGCGAGGCAGCGCTGCTCGCGGCCACGGAGAACATCCAGGTGCACGGCGGGATCGGGGCGACGTGGGAGCATCCCGCGCACGTCTACCTGCGCAGGGCGACGGCCGGCCGGCGGCTGCTCGCCGACCCGCAGGCGCTGCTCGAGGACCTGGCGCAGGTGGTCGAGGACACGGTATTCGTGTCGACAGCGGTGCCGGTGCCATGAGCGCGGGACTGCTCGCGGGCAAGGTGGCGTTCGTCACCGGGATCGCCCGTGGCCAGGGGCGCTCGCACGCGGTCCGGCTGGCGCGCGAGGGCGCGGACATCATCGGGCTCGACCGGTGCGCGCCCATGGACACCATGGGCTACCCGCTCGGCTCCGAGGAGGAGATGGCCGAGACCGTGGCGCTGGTCGAGAAGCTCGGCAGGCGCATCATCGCCGGCAAGGTGGACGTGCGCGACCGGGCCGGAATGCGGGCGCTGCTCGACGACGGCGTGGCACAGCTCGGCAGGCTGGACATCGTGGTCGCGAGCGCGGGGATCTCGCCGCCGGCCGTCCCGATGTGGCACATGCCGCCCGAGGCGTTCGACGACGTGATCACGACCAACCTGACCGGGGTGTTCAACACGCTCGCGCTGTCGGTCCCGCACATCAGGGCCGGCGTGAAGCGGGATGGGGAGGCGGGCGGGGGCTCGATCGTGGTCATCAGCTCGGGCGCCGCGCTGAACTCGGTGCCGAACCTCAGCGGCTACGTGGCGGCCAAGAACGGGGTGATCGGCCTGGCCAGGTCCCTGGCGAACGAGGTCGCCCGCTTCCAGATCCGGGTCAACGTGATCGCGCCAGGCACCGTCAATACGCCGATGGTGACGGCGAACACGCAGCAGTTCCGGCTGTTCCGCCCCGACCTGGCCGAGCCGACGGTCGACGACGTGGCGGAGGGCTTCCGCAAGAGCATGCCGATGGGATTGCCGTGGATCGAGCCGGAGCAGATCTCCGCCGCGGTCGTGTTCCTGGCCAGCGACTCGGCCAGGTACATCACGGGCACTGTCCTGCCAGTCGACCAGGGCACCACCAACCACTGAAAGCTGAAACACGATGACCGACGTTAACGTTGACGATCACCTGGTCACCGACCTGCATGCCTACCGGGCCGCCGTCCGGGAATTCCTCGCCTCCCCCGCCGTCGACAAATGGCGCGGCACCTACCTCGACGACGACCCGGAGGAGATGCGGTTCACCGCCGGGCTGATGCGCGTGCTGTACGACGCGGGCCTCGGGCGCTACGGCATGCCCGTATCGGCGGGCGGTCTCGGCGGGGACGTCAGGCACTGGGCGGTGCTCTTCGACGAGCTGGCGCGGGCCGGGATCACCCCCGCCGGCCAGCACAGCCTGCTGGTCACGCTGGCCTACCCGCTGGCGAAGTTCGCGCCGCGCCTGGCCACCGAGTACCTGCCCGAGTTCCTGTCCGGCGACGGCTGGTGGGGGCAGGGCTTCTCCGAGTCCGAGGCGGGCAGCGACCTCGCCGCCCTGCGCTGCCGGGCGAGGCGGCAGGGGGACGACTACGTCATCTCCGGGCACAAGATCTGGACCAGCCACGCCGAGACCGCGAACCGGATCTTCCTGCTGGCACGGACCGGCACGCCGGAGAGCCGGCACCGTGGCCTGTCGATGATCCTCGTCGACGTGGACATGCCCGGCGTCACCGTGCGCCCGGTCAAGCTCGCCAGCGGGCGCGCCGAACTCGCCGAGTGCTTCTTCGACGACGTCCGCGTCCCGGTCGGCCGGCTGATCGGCGCGGAAGGCGAGGGCTGGGCCGTCGCCATGTACCTGCTCCAGTACGAGCGGGCGGCGTGGGCCTGGCTGCGCGCCGCCGTCCTGCTGCAGCGGCTGCGGGCGCTTACCGGGCTCCTCTCTGACAGCACTGCCCCCGCGCCGGCCCCGGGAGCGGCCGTCGACGAGGTGCTCGGCTCGGTGTACCTCGACCTGCTCTCGCTCCGCGCCCGCAGCGTGGATACCGTCCGCCGACTGGCCGCCGGGCAGACCGTCGGCCCCGAGGCCAGCGCCGACAAGCTGCTGCTCGGGGCCTGCGAGCAGAGCGTGTACGACGCAGCGCGGTCGCTGCTCGGACCCAGGTTCCTGTTCGGCGATGCCAGCCGCCAGTGGCGCGAGGAGTGGTGGTACAGCCGCACGACCACGATCTACGGCGGGTCTGCCGAAGTCCAGCGCGGCATCATCGCCGACCGCGTGCTGAAACTGCCGAAGGAGTGATCGTGGACGCGGAAGAGATCGACCTGCTCACCGGCTCGCTGCGCTCGGTGTTCGCCGGGGCCGGCGCCGACGTTCCCCGGCACCTGCGCGAGTTTGGCTGGGACGATGTCGCGGCGGCCGATCCCGGCGCGGCCACCACACTCCTGTTCACGGAGAAGGGGCGCGCGCTGTCGTCAGCCGCGCTGCTTGACGACGCGGTGCTCCCGCTGCTGCGGGCCGGCCTGCCCGTCAGCCTGCTCGACGGGGTGGACCTCGTGTGCTACCCGTATCCCGGCTCCGGCGCCGGCTCGGCCGCCGGACCGTCGTCGACCCCGCTGGCCGTGACCGGGATCCTGCTGCGGCAGCCCGGGCCTGACGAGCGCCTGGTGATCCCCGTCGCCGACTCCGACGGCGTCAGCCTCGCCGTCGCGCCGGCCAGCGCGTTCACCGTGACACCGGTGCCCTCGCTCGACCACGAGGCTGGCTGGTACGCGGTGGCGGGCCCAACGCCCGCCACGCGCTACGACGGGGACGCCTGGGCGGATGTAGTGGCCGCCGCGCACCGGGCCCTGGCCGCGGAGATCACCGGCGCCGCCGAACGCGCCCTTGAGCTCGCCGTCGAGCACACGAGTTCCCGCAGGCAGTTCAACGCGCCGATCGCCGCGTTCCAGGCGGTCCGCCACCGGCTCGCGGACGGCTACGTGGCGATCGCCGCGGCCCGCGCGCTGCTCGCGGCGTCGTTCGGCGACGTTTCCGGGTCCGCGACCGTCGCCGCTGCCGCCGCGAAGGCCCGCGCCGGCCGCGCGCACCAGACCGTGAGCGCGACCGCCGTGCAGGTATGCGGCGCGATGGGCGCCACCCTGGAGCACCCGCTGCACCGGTACGTGAACAGGGGCGCGGTGCTCGACGGCCTGCTCGGCAGCAGTGCCGAGCTGACCGCGGAGCTTGGCTCGATGATCCGCGCCACCGTCACGTCGGGCGGGGAGATTCCCCTCCTCGTCGAAGTCTGCTGATCGTCGTGACGCCGTCGAACACGCCCGACCTGGCACTGGGCGACACGCTCGTTCGCAACGCCACGTGGTTCGCGGGCACGCCCGCGTACGTCGCCGACGGCCGCGCGCTGACCCACGCGCAGCTGCTCGCCCGGGCGGCACGGCTGGCGTCCGCGCTGGCCGCCGCCGGCGTGCGCAGGCAGGACCGGGTGTCGGTGCTCGGCAGGAACAGCATCGAGTTCGGCGAGGTGCTCGCGGCCGGGCAGCTCAGCGGGATCATCATCGCCACGGTCAACTTCCGGCTCGCGGGGCCTGAGATCGCCTCGATCGTGGCGGACGCCGGCCCGCGGGTGGTCATCGCCGACGCCGAGTACCTCCCGCTGATCGCCTCGCACCGGGCCAGTTTCCCCGGTGTCGAGCTGGTGGTCGGGATCGGCGCGCCGAGCGCGGGCGACGTCGTCGGGTACGAGGACTTCATCGCCGCCGCGCCGTCGGACGATCCCCCGTACCTCGCGCGGCCGGAGGACATCGCGCTGCTCGTGTACACCAGCGGAACGACCGGCCGCCCTAAGGGCTGCGTCCTTGGCCAGCGGGAGACACGCCGCGCCGCCGAGACGATGAACGTTGAGATGCGTACCGGGAGCGATGACCGGGTCCTGCTCGTGATGCCGCTGTTCCACATCGGCGCGATGTTCATCGGCCTTGGCGCGCACTTCCGCGGCGGAACCTCGGTGCTGCAGCGGCAGTTCGACCCGGCCGCCGCGCTTGACGCGATCACCGCGGAGTGCGTCACGGTGCTGCACCTGGCGCCGACGATGCTCCAGGGGCTCGTTGACGCCGCCACCGTGCGGCCGGGCGCGCTCGCCGGGGTGCGGACGGTCGTCTACTCGGCGGCGCCGATTACCGGCCCCACGCTGGCGGCGGCGATGCGTTCGATGCCCGGGGCCGGGCTCTTGAACCTGTACGGGCAGACCGAGGTGGTTTCCACCGGATTGCCGCGCGAGTTCCACGTGGCTGACGGCGACGAGCGCTCGCGGCGCCGGCTGCGCTCGGTCGGCATGCCGTTCCCCGGCAACGAGGTCCGGGTCGTGGCGGACGACGGCAGGGAATGCCCGCCAGGCGAGGCCGGCGAGGTGTGCACACGGTCGGCGGCCATGTTCCGCGGTTACTGGAACGACAGTGTCGCCACGGCCGAGGTCCTGCGGGACGGGTGGTGCCACACCGGCGACATCGGGGTGCTCGACGACGAGGGCCTGCTGCACCTGGTCGACCGCAAGAAGGACGTGATCATCTCCGGCGGGGAGAACATCTACTCGCTCGAGGTCGAGGAGTGCCTGCTCGCGCACCCCTCGGTCGGGCAGGTCGCCGTGATCGGCGTGCCGGACGACAAGTGGGGCGAGGCGGTCAGCGCGGTCGTCGTCCCCGCCTCCGGCGCTGTCGTGCCTGAAGACCTGCGGGAGCACGTGCGGTCGCAACTGGCCAGGTTCAAGGCGCCGCGGCACGTGTTCGTGACGGACCAGCTGCCGGTGCTGGCGACCGGCAAGATCGACAAGAAGCAGCTGCGTGCCAGGTACGCCGCAGACGAAAGGCGGAGTCAGTGAAGATCGACGCGCTCATGCGCGGCGGGCTGGGTGAGGCGCCGAACGAGGCGGCGGCCGCGCAGGCTGTCGGCTACGACGGGCTGCACTCGTCTGAGCTGCAGCATGACCCGTTCCTGCTGCTTGCACGGGCGGCCGGCGGGGCTCCTGAGCTTGAGTTCGGCACCTCGATAGCCGTGGCGTTCGCCCGGTCCCCGATGACCGTCGCCCACAGCGCCTGGGACTTGCAGGCGCTCACCGCGGGGCGGTTCAGTCTCGGGCTCGGCTCGCAGGTCAAGGCGCACATCGAGCGGCGGTTCTCGATGCCGTGGTCGCATCCGGCCGCGCGGATGCGCGAGTACGTGCTGGCGCTGCGCGCGATCTGGCGTTGCTGGCAGGACGGCAGCAAGCTCGACTTCGACGGACAGTTCTACCGCCACACGCTGATGACGCCCATGTTCAGCCCCGGGCCGCTCGCGTCGGGGCCGCCCAGGGTGCTGCTCGCGGCGGTCGGCGACGCGATGACCCGGGTGGCCGGCGAAGTCGCCGACGGCCTCATCGTGCACAGCTTCACTACCCGCCGCTACATACGCGAGGTGACGCTGCCAATGCTGGGTCAGGGGCTTACGCGCGGCGGGCGGGCGCGGGCGGATTTCGAGGTCGCGTACGCGCCGTTCGTCGTGACCGGAGGGGATGAGCGGGCGATGGCAGCCTCGGCGGCGGTCGCGCGCGAGCGCATCGCGTTCTACGCCTCCACCGCGACGTACCGGCCGGTGCTCGAGCTGCACGGCTGGGGCGACCTCCAGGCCTCGCTCAACGCCCTCGCCAGGCGGGGCGAATGGCAGGCGATGGGCGGCCTGATCGACGATGAGGTACTCGGCGAGTTCGCCGTGGTGGCACCGCTTGAGGAGCTGCCCGCCGCCTACGCGCGGTGGGTCGGCGGCCTTGCCGACCGGACCGGCTTCACGCCGCCGGAGACCATGGACGCCGATGCGGTCAGGGACCTGATCGCCTCGATCAGGGCGAGCGCCGCCGAGGTGGCCGCGAGCGCCGCCGCGCGGGAGGTTCTCACGTGAGCGCGTCCGGGCCACCTGTCGTGGTCACGCGGGAGGGCGAAGTCGCGCTTATCACCCTCGACCGGCCGCAAGTCCGCAACGCGATCGACGTGGAGATGGCTGCGGGGATCTGCGCGGCGATGACCGAGTGCCAGGACGCCGCGGTCATCGTGATCACGGGAACCGACCCGGCGTTCTGCGCGGGGCTGAACCTGCGCTCCCTCGGCACTGACCAGCTGACGGACCTGCCGCCGTTCAACGCGACGGTCGCCGCCTCGCGGGTGCCGGTGATCGCGGCGGTGAACGGGCCGGCCGTGACCGGCGGGTTCGAACTCGCCCTGATGGCCGACTTCATCGTCGCGTCCGAGCGGGCCGCGTTCGCGGACACGCACCTGCGGGTCGGGGTCTACCCGGGCCCGGTGCTCGTCGACCTGCCCCGCCGGGTCGGCATGGCCTGGGCCCGCGAGATGTCACTGACCGGCAACTTCGTGGACGCGGCCACCGCGCTGCGGATCGGGATCGCGAACCACGTGGTCCCGCACGAGGAACTGCTGCCAACCGCGATGCGGCTCGCGGCCTCGATCGCCGAGGCCGACCGCGACATGGTCAGGGCGATGCGCGAGGTATGGGAAGCGACCAGCGGCACCCCGGTCCGCGTCGCACGGCGGCTGCACATGGCGAACCCGCGGAAGGCGGGTTAAATCGGGCGGGCGACCGCCGACGGGATCGCGGCGCGTCGCGACGCCGTGCTCGACCGATCCCGGGCGCAGCGCCAGCGGTTACCGCCACGGCACGGATGTCGC
>JAWWPV010000439.1:0-5063 GCA_033854775.1 Trebonia sp. | reverse complement strand
CCCGGCACGCCGCCAAGCGGGCACCGCTCGTCCGCACCATCGTCCAGGCCCTTGCCGCCACGGACGACCACACCCTGCGGGAGGGCTTCTTCCTCGACGTGCTCCGGCGCGGCTTCGCACCGCAGGAGGCCCGCAGCCAGCTGGACACCGCCATCGACTGGGGCCGCTACGCGGAGCTGTACGACTACGACAGCGACGACGAGGAACTCACCCTCGAACCCGGCGCCGCCGACTGCCTTTAAGGCCCGACCTAGCGCCGCAGGATGTACTGCCCGCGGCCGTCGCCGCCTGGCCGCATCGCGGGAACGGTCTCGCTGGTCACGAGGCCCTGCTCGGCCGTGAGCTCGTCGATGACGGTGAATGCCGCGGCAATCCGCTCCGGTGAGTCGATCACGATCGTGACGGCAGGGACGTGCCTGCCGAGCTGGAGCAGGCGGTCGCCGTGCGGCGCGTGGTCGCCGTGGAACCCCCAGATGCCCCGCAGGGTGGTGGCGCCGCTGATCCCGGCGGCACGCAGCCTGCGGACGACCGCCCGGTGGACCGGCTGGCCGTCGTGCAGGGCGGCCTCGGACGTGTAGACCATGAGCTTGTGCCACAGCGGCAGGCCGGTATGGTCCGTGCCGGGCAAGGCGGAGGGCGGGCACAGCAGCTTCCCGTCCCGCTTGCAGATCCGGACGCGCTCCAGCGTGAGCAGGGGCCGGCGCAGCAGCCCGCCAAGCTCGGGCAGCACCCGGCCGATGCTCGTCCCTGAGCCGACCGCGATCACCATCATCGGCGTCCCCGCGTTGCGGCTGAAGAAGGAGGCCCGCTCCCGGTTGCCGTGCGCGGTCCCGTCCACGCCGAGCAGCGCGGTCGCCCCGGCGACGCCGCGCCGGTGCAGCAGGTCGCAGACGGCCATGAAGGCCGGCATCCGGTACGCGCGTTCCTGGCGGCCTACGTAGATGGTCAGCTTGGTCTCTTCGTGCACCCCTTCGCGCGGCATCACTGCCCCGGCGTCACCGCTCTCGATGTCACCGCTCAGCAGCCGCGCCCCCTCCAGGGTGACAAGCCCGGTCCCGGTCAGCCGCGCGGTCGGCTCGACGAGCGGCTCGATCAGCGACCGCCTGTCGACCGCGACGGCGATCAGCGGCAGGTCCTCGGACAAGGTCAGCGACCGGTCAGTGCGCTCGTGCCGCTTCGCGCCGAAACCCTCGGCGCCGCGCAGCAGGATGCTCGTCGCGACCTCGTGCCGCCCGTACAGGTCAAGCAGTGCGTCGGCGGCGAACCCGTCGCCCGTGACCCGGCGGCGTTCACCGAAGTAGCTGGTGAGCTTGACGGCGTCCTCCTCGTTCGCTTCGCCGGGGCCGTTCACAGATGCGCGCCGATCAGCCGCCCGAGCTCGGCGGCGGCGACCCCGAGCACCAGGCTGACGATGATGTTCAGCGCCGCCTTGCGGTGCTGCCGTTCCTCCGTCAGCCGCTGCGTCTCCAGGATCCAGGTGGAGAACGTCGTGTAAGAACCGACGGCCGCCGTGCCCGCGAGCAGCGCCGCGTCACCGCCGAGGGCGAGGCCGGTGATCAGCCCGAGGATGACCGCGCCGGACAGGTTGACCACCAGCGTCCCGTACGGGAAGTCCTTACCTGACGCCGACGCCACGATGCCGTCGACGTAGAACCGCAGGACGGAGCCCGCCCCGCCGATCAGCATGACCCCGGCCCAGACTCCCGCGCTCATCGCCGCACCCGCACCCTCCGCACCATCGCGGTCGCCAGGTGGAGCGCCGCGTACCCCGCGGCGATGCTGGCCGCGGCGTACCCGGCGGCGAGCCCGTACGCGTGGGCGCTGAGCATCTTCAGTATCTCCACCTCCATCGTGGAGAAGGTGGAGAGACCACCGCACACCCCGGTACCGAGCAGCGGCCGCCGGTAACTCGACAGCGGCAGCCGTTCCTGAAGCCGCGTCACGAAGTACCCGAGCAGGAACGCCGCCACGACGTTCACCGCGAACGTCGGCCACGGCCACGCGGTGGCGCCGTGCGGGAACGCCTCGGCGAGCGCGGCGCGCGCCAGGGTCCCGAGCGCGCCGCCGACGAAGATCGCCGCGATCGTCCGCCCGTCCGCCCGCGGCAGCGCGATCCGTCG
This sequence comes from Trebonia sp., assembly GCA_033854775.1. Classification (GTDB taxonomy): domain Bacteria; phylum Actinomycetota; class Actinomycetes; order Streptosporangiales; family Streptosporangiaceae; genus Trebonia. The sequence goes on along the minus strand of JAWWPV010000439.1, from coordinate 2,943 downwards.
GGCCACTGGCGGGGGAGCACCGGAGGCACCGGCAGCAGCGCCGTCGGGCAGGCCGGACGCGGGAATAGCACTGGAGGCAGCTGGCTCAGGCACGCGGGAAGGACTCCTCAGTCACGCGAGATCGGAGCAGAGGCCATCAGCCGCTCCTGCGGCGGCGGTTCGGGAAGCTGCGCGTCCACGCCAGGGCATCATCTGGCCTTACTGATGTTACCGGCACCTGCTGTGGCGCAGCTTCACCCGCGGGTGACTACGGCTCGTGGCGGGGGATTTGCCGTGGCAGGGCCAGGACGAGGAGCAGCGCGAGGCCGACGAACGCCGCGTTGGCCAGCAGGGCGAGCTGCGAGCTGTGGCTGAACGCCGCGGCGACGGCGTTCCGCCCTGGTCGGACGTGCAGGGTGCCGAACAGCACCGTGCCGATGACCGCGATGCCGATGGCGCTGCCCGCCCGTTGGGCCGTGCCGAGGATGGCGCTGGCCGTGCCCGCCTCCTGGCTGGGCACCCGGGACAGCACGAAGTCCTGGTTCGGGGCGATCACCATCCCGCTGCCGAGCCCGGCCAGCAGCAGCGGGCCGGCGAGGTACCAGCCGTCAGGGAGCGGCGCGGCCAGGTGAATCACCAGCGCCGCGAGGGCGAGCCCGACACCTACCAGCGCGCAGCCGGTGACCAGGACCATCCGGCCCAGCCTGGCCGACAGCTTGTCGCTGACCGCCGCGGACAGCAGGCTGCCGAACGAGAACGGCACGGCGACCAGCCCGGTCATCAGCGCACTGCGGGACAGCCCTTCCTGCCAGAGGATCGAGATGGTGAAGAACACGCTGGTGAACCCGGCGAAATAGACGACGGCGAAGATTGCCCCGGCGGAGAACGACGACCGAGCCAGCAGGCTCGGCTTGAGCAGCGGGTCCGCGCCGCGCCGCGCGGCGCGCGCCTCCCACCAGGCCAGCAGCGCGAACGCGGCCACGCAGCCGCCGAAGCACGCGTAGCACCAGGCAGGCCAGCCCGCCTGCTCGCCGTCCACCAGCGGGATGAGCAGCAGGAGCAGCCCGGCGGACAGCAGGCAGAGCCCGACCGGGTCGAACTGGCGGCGGGTGCGCGTTCGCGCGCGGGGCAGCTGCCTGGCGGCCATCGGTAGCGCGACCGCGCCGATGAACAGGTTCACCAGGAACACCCAGCGCCAGCCGTCGCGGGCACCCGCGCCCGCGATGATCAGGCCGCCGAGCACCGGCCCGAGGGCGATGGACACGCCGATCGTGGCGCCGAGGGCGCCGAACGCCTTCGACCGCCGAGCCCCGGTGAACGACAACTGAATGGTCGCGCCGATGGCCGGGTAGAAGGTCCCGGCGCCAATGCCCTGGACCGCGCGGGCGGCGACGATTTCGCCCTGGTTCTGCGACAGCCCGCAGGCCACGCTGGCCAGCGTAAAGATGGCCAGCCCGACGAGGAACAACGGCTTGTGGCCAAACCGGTCCCCGGCCCGGCCCGCCGGGACCAGGGCGAGGCCGTAGGCGAGCGCGTAGCCGGAGACGACCCACTCCAGGGTGGCGGGCGAGGCGTGCAGGCCGGTCCTGATCGCGGGCAGCGCGACCGTCACGATCGTGGTGTCGAGCAGGGCCATGAACGCCCCGGCGAGGACGACCGCAACGGCCCGCCAGCCGTGGCCGCCGTCCAGGGATGCGGCGGCCGCGCCCGTGGTCTCTTCTGTGATCATGATTCGACAGTAGGTCGGACATATATTTATGTCAAACATAATATTGTGCTCGTCATAACTTGGTGCTAGTGTGACAGCGTGACCACAGGACTGCGCGAGCGCAGGAAGCAGGAGGCCCGCCAGGCCATCTCCGCCGTCGCGATGGCGATGTTCGAGGCCCGTGGCTTCGACGAGGTGACGATCTCCCAGGTCGCCGAGGCGGCCGGGGTATCGAAGATGACCGTCACGAACTACTTCCCGCGCAAGGAGGACCTGGTCTTCGACCGGGCCGAGGTGATCATCCGCGGCCTGGCCGGTGCCGTCGCCGCGCGCGCTCCCGGCGAGAGCCTGCTCGCGGCGGTCCGCCGTGACTACGCCGAGCGGATCGCCGCGGGCGACGTTACCCTCGGCGTGCCCACCCCGACGTTCGCCCGGATGGTGCGCGGCAGCCACGCGCTCACCAGCCGGCGCCGCGAAATCGCCGACCTGACCGAGCAGGCGCTCGGCGACGCCATCGCCGCCGAGGCCGGCGCGGACGACCCGCAGCAGCGGATCGTGGCCGCCCAGCTCGCCTCGGTCCACCGGGTACTTTTCGCGGAGGGCACCAGCCGCATCCTGGCCGGCCAGCTGCGCGACGAGATCTGCCGGGCGCTTGCGACGGCCGCCAGCCGGGCCTTCGACCTGCTCGAGCCCTCCCTTGGCGGCTACCGCGTCAGGGACTGAGCGGATCGGGCGACCTCTGGCCGCGACGCGGGCCCGCTGGCGCGCGATCGACCCAGCCCGGCAGGGTAGCGACAAGGGACGTTTGCGTTATATCGTGACTTTAGGACGACGAGGAGGTGGCGGAGATGCGAGACATCGCGAAGCTGCTGTTCGGTGACGACGCGGGCAGCCTGCTTGACCTGTTCGGCGGAGGCGACGTGGACGGGTTCGGCATGGCCGACCGGGCGCGCAGCGCCGGAGAGTGGTGCGGAAGCACCCCGGGCCGCGGCCCGGCCGCCGACGGCGCCCTCGGCGCGGCCCGCTCGCACGGCACGCGGCGCCAGGTGATCATCCGCGAGTTCCGCACCAGATAACAGCAAGAAGCACACAGTCTCCGACTATGTGCCGACACCCCGTTTCATGATCATGAAGGAAAAGCAGCGAATAGGCTGCTTTTCCTTCATGATCATGAGAGCGACGGCCCCCGAACTGATAACAGCAAGAAGCGCTAGGGTGGCCCGGCGAGCACGAGCAGCGGGACTGGGAGGCGCGGC
>JAWWPV010000438.1:0-3486 GCA_033854775.1 Trebonia sp. | reverse complement strand
GTCGTCCCAGCGACACCAACGGGACATCCACCCGGCCCCTCACCCTGCACGCCGCCCGGGGGTAGGAGCAGGCACGGGCCGACAGCAACGAACAACGCAAAGCCGGCCTCCATCAGCCAGGCCAGCTCGGGTAATCGGGCCACAGCCGCTGAAGCACAAGGAAGACATCCTCGACAGCCTGGAGAACGCGCCCGAGGCGTTCCTCGGCACGCAGGACGGCAAGAACTTCCGCAAGCTTCTCGTCCGGGTGAGCTGAGCAGCCTCAGCGGTCCGCCTGAACCCGCCCGTCCGGGGCGCGCCCATGCGGGTAGGAAACCCGCATGGGAACGGTTGAGACTGGTGCGGCGAGCTTTCCCGGCACTTCACAGCAGCCGGAAATCGTCGTCGGCCTGCTCGCACCGCCAGGGCCGGCCGCGGAGTTGACGGAGAGCCTGCTGGTGGAGATCGCTGAGCGGCTGCCGCAGCAGCTACCCGGAGTGCGCTGGCGGCTTGAATTCGTGTCGGACCGGCTGGTCCAACCGCCAACGGACCTGACCGAGTTGATCGCGGCCGGGCGGCGGATGCTTCTCGACCGCGGCTGGCACCTCGCGGTGTGCGTCACCGACCTCCCCCTGCAGACCGCTCGGCGGCCGGTGATCGCCCATGCCAGCGCCACGCACGGCGTCGCGGTCCTGTCCATGCCCGCGCTCGGCCCGGTCTCGGTGCGCAAGCGCACGGCTGAGACGATCGTCCGGCTGATCGGGCACATGCTCGGCGAAATCACGCCGGCAGCGGATACCGGGCAGCGCCGCACGCTCGCTCGCGCGGTGCCCCGGCGGATGCGTGAACTGGGCACGCGGATAGAGCAAGGGGAACATGGCGTGGGCTTCACCGCGCAGGTGGTCAGCGGCAACATCTGGCTGCTGCTTGGCATGCTCCGTGCCAATCGTCCGTGGCGGCTCGCGCTGCGGCTCATGCGCGTCCTCGCCGCGGCGTTCGCGGCCGGGCTGTTCGCGTTGGTGACCAGCGACATCTGGCGCCTCTCACATTACCTCGGGCCAGCGCGGCTGACCATTATCACGCTGGGCTCAGTAGCGGCCATCATCGTGACGATCATGGTCACCACCGGGCTGTGGGAACGCAGCCCGCACCCGGCCGCGCGCGAACAGGTCATCTTGTTCAACCTCGTCACCGCGGCCACGGTAGGCATCGGCGTGGTCGTGCTGTATCTCGCGCTCTTTATCACGACGCTCGCCTCGGCGCTGCTGCTCGTGCCGGGAGACCTTCTCGGCATCCAGCTCGGCCACCCCGCTGGCGCGGCCGACCAGATTAGGCTGGCCTGGCTGGCCACCTCGATCGCGGCGCTCGGCGGCGCGCTCGGCGGCGCGCTGGAGAGCCATGAGACGGTGCGCGAGGCCGCGTACACCTATCAGCCGGATACACAGATCACCGCCGACCCGCCCGAGCAGGCACCCATCCGCTGAGCATGGCTGCCGCGAGACGCCATCCCTGGGGTCGCGTGACCGTACGGGCTAGCTGAACGGGGGATGTGCCCGGCCGCCGGCCCCGGCAGTATTTCCTGGATGAGGACAGGAGACATCGGGGAACGGAGGCGATGATCGTCGGCACCGGCGAGATCGCCGTCCCGGCGCCGGCCCCATGAGAATGGCGCTTCGCCGCGGCCGGCGGGCGTCCCAGAGCGGTCGGCGGGCGTCCCAGATCAGCGACGCGGCACGGACGATTACCCAGCGCGCGCCAGAGACCCTGACTCTGGCGCGGCACCTGGCCCAGCCAACGGCCGGGACCATAATCCGGCTGACCACTTGCGCGGTCTTCGCCTACCTGATCGCCTTGCTGGTGCCGGAAACCTCGCCTCCCGTGCTGGCACCGCTGACGGCGCTGCTCGTCCTCCAGGTCAGCATCTACCAGACGCTTTACAGCGCGGTGCGCAGAGTCGCCAGCGTGGTGGCGGGCGTCCTGCTAGCGCTGGGGCTTTCCCAGTGGTTCGGGTTCACGTGGTGGAGCCTCGGGATCACGATCACGCTCGGGCTCGCCATCGGGTACGCGTTGCGCCTGCGCGAGCATGTCCTCGAGGTCCCCATCAGCGCGATGCTCATTCTGTCGGTTGCCAGCAGGTCCGCGGCGACCGGGCGGATCGTCGAGACGCTGATCGGAACGGCTGCGGGACTGGCTGCCGGGTTCGTCCTCACGGCGCCGCAGGTGCAGCCGGCCGAGGAGGCCATCGCGGACCTGGCCCGCACGATGGCCGACCTGCTGGACCGGATGGCGACCGGGCTGACTGACGGATCCGTCAACGACTCCGCTCGTGGCTGGCTAGAGCAGGCTCGGACCCTCGGCAGCGAGATCAGGAGCGTGGACGAGGCGCTTCAGCAGGCCGAGGAGAGCACCAAGCTCAATCCGCGCAGCATGCGACTGCCCTACAGCACGATAACGCTGCGGCAGAGCCTGGAAACCCTGGAGCACGAGGCGATCACGGTCCGCGTCCTTGCCCGGTCGCTCGTCGATACCACGCGGCTGGCTGGTGACGACAACCCCGTCAACGATCCAGATGTGCGCCGCGGGCTCGCCAGCACGCTTAGGGAACTGTCCGCCGCCGTTCTGACCTACGGCAACCTCGCGATCGAGTTGGACGCACGCCGTCACGACGTGCTGAAATCTGAGCTGGAGCGTCATCTGGCCGCGGCGCATGACCAGCAAGACCGGCTTAGCGAGCTGTTGGCGACCGCCCCGGCGGCCCGCCCGGTCGGATGGCCGTTGCGGGGCGAGTTGATCAGCAATCTCGACCGGCTCAGGTCCGAGCTTGAGGCGGCCGTGCCGGATGGCAGTGCCCAGCGGCGGCGTAACCGTCGCCGGCGCTCGCCGCGGCCGCGCGGGCAGCGGGTGCCGCCCGCGTTGCGCCGGCTCATGAGGTAACAGGTCCAGCCGGCGCTCGCGGGTTCCGGTCTCATCGAACAGGCATGGCTCGACGCGCTCGGCTACCCCGGAGAACAGCGCGAAGTTCGGACACGCTGTCACTGCGCAATAGCTGTCTCCACCCACTTACGCAGGTCAGCGGCCGGCGCGGCCCCTGCCCTGCGGGCCGCTACCTGCCCGTGGCGGAGGACCATGAGCGTCGGGATGGCCTGCACGCCGAAGCGCTGCTGGATCTTGGGCGATTCGTCCACGTTGACCTTCGCCAGCTTGATCCGGCCTGCCAGGTCGGTGGCTAGCTGCGCGAGAACCGGGCTCACCATGCGGCACGGCCCGCACCACGGCGCCCACAGGTCGACAACGACCGGCACCGACGCGGCCTCGGCCACCTCGGCGAACGTGTCATCCCCGGCGTCGGCCATCCATGGCAGCGGCTGATGGCAGTTGCCGCAGCGCGGGAAGCCCTGGGCCGCCGACGGGACCCGGTTCTTGCGCCCGCAGTTCGGGCAGGTGACCACTTCTTGAGTGATAGCCGAGGACGCCATGGTCATGCCTTGTTCTCGTAACTGACGGTCA
>JAWWPV010000437.1:0-8732 GCA_033854775.1 Trebonia sp. | reverse complement strand
GAACCGTCGAGATGGGTCCAGCGAGTCACGGATCCGGAGGAAGTCAGAGAACCGGGGATAAGCAGCGCTGAAGTAGGCAGCGTCGCGAGTATGCATCTTCCCCCAGTGGGGCCGCCCCCCAACCGAGGTAGCGATCGACTCGAAGAGCCGGAAGTAGTCCGCGTAAGGCAGCCCGACGTACTGGTGGATCGCCACGTAGGCGGAGTCGCGCCCGTAGGCGGTGGACAGCCAGATGTCGTCCGCGGCGGCGACCCGGACCTCGACGGGAAACATGACCGGGTCCGCGAGCCCCGCGACGCCGGCCCGCAGCTCCGCGAGCACGTCGAGCAGGGACTCGCGGGGAACGGCGTATTCGGACTCCACGAACCTGACCCGGCGCGGCGTCACGAAGACCTCGTGCGACGGCGCCGAGTATGTCCGCTTCGACAGCGTGGCGGCGGCGAGCCGGTTCAGCGGCTTGATCGTCACGGGCACGGCCCGCCCGGTCCTGCACAGCGCGCCGAAGGCGGCGTTCTCCATGACCTCGTACTCGAGGAACCGCCGCCAGCCGGGCATCGCGTCCGGCCCGTCCGCGCCGTTGACCTTGTTGTTCCGCTTGACGAGCGCGTTCTTGCCGTAGGGGAACCAATAGAACTCGAAGTGGTCGTTGCCCGCCGCGAACTCGCCGAACCGGGCGAGCACCTCTCCCAGGGCCATGGGCCGCTCGTCGGCGGCCAGCGTGAAGGCAGGAACGCACTGGAGCGTCACCGTGGAGAGCACGCCGAGCGCGCCGACGGACACCCGGGCCGCGCTGAACAGGTCGGGATTCTCGTCGGCCGAGCAGGAGACGACGGACCCGTCGGCGAGCACCAAGTCAAGACCGGCCACCTGGGTCGCGATGCCGCCGAGCCCCGCGCCGGTGCCATGGGTCCCGGTGGAGATCGCACCGGAGACCGTCTGCGCGTCGATGTCGCCGAGGTTCGCCATCGCCAGGCCGAGGGCGTCAAGCGTGGCGTTCAGTTCCCTGATCGTGGTGCCGGAGCGGACCGTGACAAGCCCGGAGTCCAGGTCCGCGGTCACGACGCCGGCCCAGCCGGAGATGTCGAGCGCGACCCCTGATGTCGCCGCCGCGGGGGTGAACGAGTGACCGCTGCCGAGCGCCCGCACGGTCAGGCCGTCCTTCGCCGCGGCCGTGATGGCGTGCCCTATCTCTTCCGTGCTGCGCGGCCAGGACCGCCGTGCCGGGTCCGCGCTCGCGGTGCCTGCCCAGTTCTGCCAGGTCATTGGACCATCTTCTCGATTTTCCACCCCAGTGGTCCGCTTTCACTCCAAAGCGGTTACTGTTTGCGCATGTCAGGCCTAACGTCGAGACTCGTTAATGACAGGGACCAGCTGGAGCGTGCGACCGCTCACCTGGACCCGCCATTCGCTGTCGTCGACCTCACCGCGTTCGACGCCAACGCGCGTGACCTGGTGCAGCGGGCCAACGGCGTGCCCATCCGGGTGGTGAGCAAGTCACTGCGCTGCCGGCACCTGATCGAGCGCGCCCTGGCCCGGCCAGGATACCGGGGCGTTATGTCGTACTCGCTAGCCGAGGCGCTCTGGCTGCACGCGAGCGGGACCACCGACGACCTGCTCGTCGCCTACCCGACCGCGGACCGGGCCTCGCTCAGGGCCCTGGCGGCCGACGATGCGGCCCGCCAGCACATCACGGTGACCATCGACTCGGCAGGCCACCTTGACTTCATCGACGCGACACTCGGTGCCGGCCACCCGGTGATCCGCGTCTGCCTTGACCTCGACATGTCGTGGCGACCGCTGCCCTACGGCCCGGTCGTCCAGGTCGGCACCTGGCGGTCGCCGCTGCGCACCCCGGCGGAGGCCGCGCTGTTCGCCGAGACGATCCTGCGGCGCCCTGGGTTCTCGCTCGTCGGCGTGCTCGGCTACGAGGGGCAGATCGCTGGCCTCGGCGACGCGCCGCCAGGCCGCCCGGTGCGCGCGCGCATCGTCCAGGCAATGCAGGCCCGCTCGGCGGCAGAGTTGCGGCAGCGCCGGTCGGAGGCGGTCCGCCGCATCCGCGCGCTTGCCCCGCTTGAGTTCGTCAACGGCGGCGGTACCGGCTCGCTGGAATCCACCGCCGCCGACAAGTCAGTCACCGAGCTGGCCGCCGGCTCCGGGCTCGTCGGGCCGACGCTGTTCGACGCCTACCGTAAGTTCCACCCGCGGCCGGCGCTGCAGTACGCGCTGGCGGTGGTGCGGCGCCCGGCTCCCGGCGTGGCCACGCTGTTCAGCGGCGGCTACATCGCGTCGGGGACCGGGACGCCGGACCGGCTGCCGAAGCCGTTCCGGCCGGCGGGGCTGCGGCTGACCCGCGTCGAGGGCGCGGGGGAAGTGCAGACCCCGGTGACCGGCGCGGCGGCGGACGGACTCGGCATCGGCGACCGGGTCTGGCTGCGGCACGCGAAGGGCGGCGAACTGGCCGAGCGGCTCACCGAGTATCACCTGATCGACCCGGCGGACGGGATGGCGGACGGGATGGCGCAAAGCGTTCCGACATACCGCGGCGAAGGGCAGTGCTTCGGATAACGGCCGAGCCGAACGTGACGACAAGACCGGGAGACAACGATGGATGAAGCCATCGCGGCGGGCAGGCAGACCACGCTGCCCGCGGCCCTGGCGGAACCCACAGTGCCTGTCAGGCGGAGCTGGGTCTCGCTGCTCTTCCTCGCCAACATCGGGCTCTGGCTCGCCATCTACGCGCCGATCCAGGTGCTGCTGCCCGAGCAGGTGCAGTCGCTGCATGACCACGTCACGAAAAGTAATGTCGTCCCCAGCGGAACCGATGCGGTCCTGCTGTCCGTGGTCATGGGTGTGGGAGCCATCGCCGGGCTGATCGCTAACCCGGTCGTCGGTGCGCTCTCGGACCGGACGACCTCACTGCGCGGCCGCCGTCACCCGTGGACTCTGGGCTGCGCGGTCGTCGCCGCAGCCGGCATCCTGGTGGTCGCCGCGTCACCTGCCATCCCGGTCATGGCGGTGGGCTGGTTCATCGCGGAACTCGGCCTCGGCGGCATGCTTGCCACGCTGACCGCGGCGCTGCCCGACCGGGTGCCGGTGAGCCAGCGCGGCACGCTCGGCGCGCTGATCGGCATCAGCCAAATGCTCGGCACCGTGCTCGGCGCGCTGCTCGTCACCGTGATCATCACCCGGATGTCCAGCGGTTACCTGGCCTGCGCGGTCATCGTCGTCGGCTTCGCCGCCGCGTTCACGCTCCGCACCACGGACGAGCCGCTGCCGGTCGCGTACAAGCCGGACCACCCGGTCTCGACGGCGCTGCGCCGGCTGTGGGTCTCGCCGCGGGCCAACCCGGACTTCGCCTGGGGGTGGGTGACGCACTTCCTGGTCAACCTCGGCAACGACCTCGGCACGCTGTACCTGCTCTACTTCCTCTCCAGGGGCGCGCACTACCACGACCCGCAGACCGGGCTGCTGATCCTCATGGCGCTGTACGCGGTCGCGCTGCTCGCCGCCGGGTCGGTTTTCGGCACGCTGTCCGACCGGTCAGGAAAACGTAAGCCTTTCATCATCGGCTCGGCGGTGGTGATGGCGCTGGCCGCCGCGATCCTGGCCGCGTCGCCCACCTGGCACCTGGCGCTGGTCGCCGCGCCGCTGCTCGGCGCGGGTTTCGGCACCTACTGGTCGGCGGCGCCCGCGCTGCTGACCCAGGTGCTTCCCGCCGCCGTTGACCGTGGCAAAGACGTCGGACTGATCAACATGGCCTATAACCTTCCGCTTGTGGTGGCTCCGCTCGCCGCCGGGGTAGTACTTGGGCTGATGAACAGCTACTCCGCCCTCTTCGCACTCGCGGGCATAGTCACGATCGTGGCCGCCTGGACAGTCAGCCGCGTCCGTTCGGTATCCTGACCACCTTTACCAAAACGATATGAAACGGCATACTGGGCAGGAGCACACCTAATGTGGAGGTCACCCCTTTGACGAAACGGGCCTTCCGCTCAGCACGAGGCCTCACCGGGGGGTTGACGTTCCTCCTCATGGGCGCGCTCGCGACGGTGGGACTGAGTGCCTGCGGCTCTCCCGCGTATACGTACGTGGCGGACTCGAAGGCGGGCACGTACTACAAGGTGCCGTCTCAGTGGCACCAGATCTCCCAGCAGGACCTGAACGCGGCGCTCAAGGCGGCGGGCGGCTCAAGCGCCGGCGTCTGGTCCACCGCGTTTGACGCGAGCCCTGCCCCGTCGGCCGACCACAACAACTCCGTAGCCCTCACGAAGCCCTACGTGTTCGCCGAGGTGGGCCAGCTGTCCTCGACGGGGAGCAACGCGCTTTCCTACGATGCCATGCGCGACCTCTGGCTGCCCGTCACCGCGTCGACCCGGCAGACGGATGCGTCGCAGGGCTTCCCTGGCACCAACTTCGCGCAGCTGCGGGACCAGACGATCAGCGGGAAGCAGGGCGTGCACGGGGTGCGTGAGACTTTCCAGTACACCTTCAGCGGGGTGACCGACACCTTCGATGAAGTAGTGCTGACCAACGCCGACCAGACGGTCCTTTACACCCTTCAGGTGCACTGCACTGAGTCTTGTTACACGCAAAACGAAAACAACATAAACACCGTCATATCCTCATTTACCGTCGGGAGCCCGACATGAAGAAGGCCGCACCCCCGGGGCAGGGACTCCAACTCCGCTACGTGGGCGGTCGCCCGAGAGACGAAGACGTCCTAACGCGCCGCAAACTGTCTCCATGGGACCGGTCCAAGTGGCTGGTGCTCCTCGTCGTAATCTGGCTGCTCCTCGTCTGGTCGCTCATGGCGAACAACCCGCTCATGGGGTTCCTTGACGCCGCCAAGATCGAGGTGCAGATCGGCTGGTGGGTCTTCATCCTGATCGGCCTTGAGCTGATCCACCAGATCCACTTCTTCATCAGCGAGCACTCTGCCGCTTATAACCAGTTCTGGGTTAAGAACGTATGGGGCCGCTGGGCGCGGTTTAGCGACCGGAAGATCTCGGCGTGGGCGAAGTTCCGGATCAGCCGGGTCATCAGCTGGATCGTCGTCATAGCGGTCATCGCGATCATCACGGGCAAGATCATCCACGCGGCGCCGCTATCCGCGCTGCTGAGGATCCCCCAGATCGTGTGGAGCGCGATGCCATTCGTGGTCCAGATCGTCTTCACGCTGTTCTTCGTGGTCGCCCAGTTCGGCATGCTGTTCTGGTTCCTGTCCAGGGGCGGTGTCGACGTCTACTACCCCGACGACATCAAGACCAGGTTCTCCGACGTGTGGGGCCAGGACCACGTGCTCGAGCGGGTCAAGGAGAACATCATCTTCCTTGAGAACCCCGAGCTGGTCGAGGACCGCGGCGGCTACGTGCCTGGCGGCCTCCTGCTGTGGGGCCCGCCAGGCACGGGCAAGACGCTGATGGCCGAGGCGGTCGCAGGCGAGACGGGCAAGCCCTACGTGTTCGTCGACCCTGGCGCGTTCATCAACATGTTCATGGGCATCGGCGTGCTGAAGGTCAAGGGGCTGTTCCGCAAGCTGCGCAAGCTCGCGCTGCGGTACGGCGGCGTGATCGTCTTCTTCGACGAGGCCGACTCGCTCGGTAACCGCGGCATCGCCATGGGCGGCGCCCCTGGCGGCGGCAACGTGGGTGCCGGGCCAGCGAACACGGGGCCGTTCACGGCCGGCTGCCACGGCTTCTCCTACCTGTCGTCCGACAGCCAGTGGCGGATCGCCCGCGACGTGATGAGCTCCCAGTTCACCACCGACCCGGCCGAGCCGGGGGCGCGGCGGGACAAGCAGATGGTCGGCGGCATGATGAACGGCGGCATGGGCGGCGGCGGCATGGGCACGCTCCAGGCCCTGCTCACCGAGTTGTCTGGCCTGAAGAAGCCGCGCGGGTTCATCAACCGGGTGGTCAGGCGGATGCTCGGCATGCGGCCGAAGCCGCCGCCCCACTACCGCATCCTCGTCATGATGGCGACCAACGCGCCGTCCGCACTCGACGAGGCGCTGCTGCGGCCCGGCCGCATCGACCGCATGTACCGGGTCGGCTACCCGTCCAAGGCGGGCCGCATCCGCACCTACGAGGGGTACCTCGCCAAGGTCTCACACGAGCTGACCGCCGAGCAGGTCGACAAGCTCGCCACGATCACCCCGTACGCGACGGGCGCCACGATCAAGGACATGGTCAACGAGGCGCTGATCATCGCGATCAGGGACGGCCGCGACGTCATCACGTACCAGGACGTGATCAAGGCCAAGCAGTTCAAAGAGCTCGGCCCGCCCGAGGACGTCGAGTACATCGAGCGCGAGCGGCACGCCGTCGCCGTGCACGAGGCCTGCCACGCGCTGGTCGCCTTCCGGACCAGGCAGCACATGGAGATCGACATCGCCACGATCGAGAAAGGCAGTGACTACCTCGGCATGGTGTCGTCGATCAAGCCGGAGGACCAGTTCACCCGGTGGCGCAGCGAGTACGAGTCTGACATCCTCGTGGCGCTCGCCTCGCTCGCCGGGGAGCGAATGTACTTCGACAGCGACAGCTCGTCCGGCGTCTCCGGTGACCTGGACTCCGCGACCACCGTCGCCTCCTTCATGGAGGGGTACTGGGGCATGGGCAAGACGGTGTCCTCCGCCGCCTCGGCGCGCCGTCTTGAGGGCGGCACGCCGGGCGGTGCTCCCCGGGCCGCCGCGCCGGGCGCGGGCACTGGTGGGGAAGGACACGGGCCATCGCCGTTCGCCAGGCTCGCGGACCGGATCGAAGACAACCTAGGTGTCCTGCTTGGTAAGGTCGAGGAGATCCTGGGCGAGAACGAGCGGCACGTGCTCGCGCTCGCGCACGCGCTCGAGACGCACAAGACGCTCAGCGGCGAGGACGTTACCGCGGTGTTCGAGGGCGGGCACGGCCCGCTCGTCAATGGCGCGCCGTACGCGGACGACGCGTTCATCGCCAAGCTGCGCGAGTACCACCTGGCGGCCAAGCGCGCGCACCAGCAGCACAATCACCCGGACGTGCAGCTTCCCGTCGCCGAGCCGGCGTACGCCATCGCCGACGGCTACGGCGCTGGCAGCTTCCTCGACGGCTCGTACAACGGCAACGGCAACGGAACCGGCGTCACCGGGACCGACGACGTGATCGACTTCGGCGGTTTCGGCACCGGGAACGGGTCGCAGGGGACGCTCGGCGCGCCGACCTACGACCCGCCCTCCGACGGTCCTGACAACGAGCAATCCTAGAAATTGCGCCCCAGGTACCGGGTCCGGCTGGCGGTCAACCTGCTCAACGGGTCGACCCTGGCCGGACTCGGCGCCGCGAAGGCCGGCGGTGCCAGTCTGGCGCGCCTCCCCGACGGGCTGCTCGTTGGCACGGCTTACCGCCTGCCGGTGCCGTCGGCGCCGGCGTTCACGCTCGGGAACGTGATTATCACGCGCCGCGCCGTCCTTGAGCCTCTCGCGCCCTTGCTCAGGCACGAGGCCAGGCACTCCACCCAGTACGCCTGGTGCGGCGGCTTGCTCATGCTGCCGCTCTACTTCGCCGCGGCGGGAGTGTCCTGGCTGGTATCCGGTGACCTCGGCGCCTGGAACGTCTTCGAGCGGTGCGCGGGCCTCGCCGACGGCAACTACACCGCCCGCCCGCTCCGGCCGTCGCTCAGGTTCCGTAGACCATCGCCTTCGCGCCTTCGAGCAGACGCTCCACCTGACCTCGGTTCCGGTCGGGGATAAGCCGTACATGCCGGATCGAGCGCCAGCCCTTGCCGGTGAGCAGGAACTCGCCCGGCTGATCGAGCGCGGCGATCCCGTTCATGACCAGCTGCGGATGGGCGTGCCGCTCCCCGGCCGCCCTGGCGTCCACCACGTCGGTGACCGCCCCGGTGTCCAGGTCGATCCCGGCGAGGCAAGTGGTCCCGAGCACGTTCGCCCACACCAGTCCGCCCGCCCAGGCGAGATCGTTCAGCCAGCGCACCCGGCTCTCCCCGCACCGCACGTGGACGACCGTGCGCGGCGCGAGCGTCACCGGGTCGCGCCGCACCAGTTCACTGCTGCCGTCGCTGGTTACCACTTCATCCACAGGGATATCCACAGCATCCGGGCCGGCGTTGGTCGTGTTATCCACAGGCACCTTACCCACAGGCACGCCCTCCACAGGCACGCCCTCCGCAGGCACCGCGCAGATTCCCCAGCCCTCGCGGTTGAACCGGACCTTCTCCGCGAGTTCCAGCGTCCCGGCGTCCCAGCGCAGCGCGACCCGCTCCCGCCAGGTGAGCTGCAAGATGCTCCCGCCCACCCGGCAGATTCCCTCGGCGAAGAGTTCCGGCGACAATCCGGCCTCCGCGGCCACCTCCGGCGCGCCAAGCTCGTACCGTCGCAGCACCGACATCCCGTACTGCCCGCCCGACTCCCAGACGGTCTCCCCTTCGGCCATGAGCCCTTGGGTAAACCCTCGCCCGGGGTGCGGCCACGTCCGCACCACCTTCACCCGGAAGAACCGCATCCCGTGATTATCTACCTAAGCGGCGGGCGCGCAGGGCCTTGATCAAGGCGGGGAGCACCGCGTGCAGGTCGCCGACGATCGCGTAGTCGGCGCGCGTCATCATCGGGGCGGACGGGTCGGTGTTGATCGCGATGATGTGCTTGGCGGCCGCGCAGCCGGCGAAGTGCTGGATGGCACCGCTGATCCCGCAGGCCAGGTAGAGGTCCGGGGTGATCTTGGTGCCGGTCTGGCCGACTTGCA
>JAWWPV010000436.1:0-3826 GCA_033854775.1 Trebonia sp. | reverse complement strand
CCGCCCCTCGGATCTCCCTGGGACGCTGTCCAGGCCGGCGCCCAGGCCTGGACCCGGCACACCGGGCGCGCATGACCTAGCGGGTCGGCGGCTCCAGCACCGCCGACATCCGCGCCATCGCCTGCGGCATGACCCGGTAGTACACCCAGGTGCCGCGGCGCTCGGAGGTGATCAGCCCGGCCTCGCGCAGGATCTTCAGGTGGTAGCTGATCGACGGGGCCGTCATGTCGAACGCGGGAGTGAGGTCGCACACGCAGGATTCCCCGCCCGGATGGCAGGCGATCATCGACAGCAGCCGCAGCCGGACCGGGTCCGCCACCGCCTTGAACAGCGCCGCCATCTCCTCCGCCCCTCCAGGGGACAGCGGCTCGCACGCCAGCGGCGGGCAGCACTCCACCGCACCGGGCTCAAGAACCGGGAGCAGCTTCTGGTTAGTCACCTCTTTAATTTGACACATCTTTAAGCAGTAACGCAAACTGGCCCTGCACGCTGATTAGAGATCTCTTTAACCAGCGTCCCGTGCCCGTCCCTGCAAGGGAGGAACGTCATGTCCCGAGTCCAGCTCGCGCTCCGCGTCGCCGACCTGGAAGGCTCCGTCGCCTTCTACTCCAGGCTGTTCGGCGCCGAGCCAGCCAAGCGCCGTCCCGGCTACGCCAACTTCGCCATCGCCGAGCCCCCGCTCAAGCTCGTCCTCATCGAGGGCACCCCCGGCGAGCCCACCCGCATGGACCACCTCGGCGTCGAGGTCCAAACGACCGGCGAGGTCAGCGCCGCCACCGCCCGGCTGGCCGCCGAGGGCCTCGTCACCGCCACCGAGGAAGACACCGCCTGCTGTTACGCCGTCCAGGACAAGGTCTGGGTCACCGGCCCCGGCGACGAGCCCTGGGAGGTCTACGTCGTCAAGGGCGACGCGGACGTCCTCGACAAGGCCGCCGACTCCGCCTGCTGCTCGCCGGCCGCTGCGGCGGGCGTCACCGCGCAGTCCGCCTCCTCAGCCTGCTCCTGACCGCCGGGCTGAGGGAAGTAACCACCATCCGTTCGGAAGATAAAGACTTTCATCCCGAACGGATGGTGGCTCCGCCTTCCCGGAACATGACCCCGGCCGCGCGGGTGTCAGTGGCGGAAGGTCTCACAGGCGAGAGCCGGCGTGCCGCTCTCCCCAGGTGCGCAGCTCCTTGAGGACTGGTCCGAGCTCGCGGCCGGCCGGGGTGAGTACGTACTCGTCGCGGGGCGGGTGCGAGCTGTAAGGGCGCCGTTCGACGAGGCCGGCGTCTTCCAGTTCGCGCAGCCGGGCGGCCAGGCTGGCGCGGGGGGCGCCGGTGTTGGCCTGGATGTCGTTGAAGCGGGTCACCCCGAAGCCCAGTTCCCTGATGGCGAGCAGGGCCCACCGGTCACCGATGAGCTGCAGCGCGTCGGCGATCCCGCAGATCCGCCGACCATCAGGTTCAAACTCTGAACTCACTGTGCTAGTGTACCCCTAGTGCAGTGAGTTCAATTTCTGAACCTACAGGGAGAGTCATGTCATCGGTACTGATTACCGGAGCGTCAAAGGGGATCGGCCGCGCGACGGCGGCGGAGTTCGCTCGTCGGGGTTACCGGGTGGTGGCCACGGCGCGTGACCCCCGGTCGCTCGCTGACCTCGACGTCGACCAGCGGCTGCCGCTCGACGTGACCGATCCGGCGAGCGTCGCCGCGGCGGTCCGGGCAGCGGGCGAGGTCGACGTTCTCGTCTCGAATGCGGGGGTGATCTTCTACGCCGCGGTGGAGGCCACGCCGCCGGAGAAGCTCGCGGAGCTGTTCGACCTGAACACGACCGGGGCCCTGCGGGTGGCCCAGGCGGTGCTCCCTGGCATGAGGGAGCGGGGGAGCGGCCGTCTGCTGTTCATGTCCAGCGTCGCGGGGCGCATCGTCCTGCCACCGGGTGCTGCCTACCAGGCAACCAAGTGGGCACTCGAAGCACTGGTCGAGTCGCTCGCCATCGAGGTGGCCCCGTTCGGACTCGAGGCCGCGTTGCTTGAGCCCGGCGCGGTCAGCTCCGGGGCGCTGGACGACGTCACCCGTTACGCGCTCCCGGACGACCCTTACCAGGCGCTCGGCCGCGTGCCGGACCGCAACGGCGACGCCCGCGCCCAAATGACGACGCCGCAGGAGGTCGCCGTCGCGGTCGCCGATGCCGCCGAGTCGCCGCGGCTCCCGCTGCGGATACCCGTCGGCGTCACCGCGCGCGCCGTCCTCGCGGCACGGCGCGAGGCACCCGACACCGTCCCCTTCGTGCCGGGCCAGCCCGGCACTCCAACGGCGTCCGTGTAAGCTCCCGTCCGCCGGCCCCCGTGCAAGTTACGGTTTCCTTGCGACGCCTGCGTAGCAGTTCACCTCGGACGGCAGTGGGCGCGGGCCGATCTCCGTCGGCCGCCACTCGGATACGAGCACCACTCCCGGCGGGACCAGTTCAAGCCCGGAGAACGCGAGGCTGGCGAAGACATCGGAGTCCCGCTTCTGCATGGCCATGCCCGCCTCGCGCATCGTCTGCTGCCCGGCGGACGCGGCGACCGGGTCGTGCTCCGTCGTCAGGTGCGAGGCCACGACATAACTCCCCGACGGCAGGGCGTCGAGCAGGATCGCGATGATCTCCGCTGGCTTGACCTCATCTGGTGCGAAGTGCAGGATCGCGACCAGCATCAGCGCGATCGGCTGGCCAAAGTCGAGCAGGGCGCGAGTGTCGGGGTGGGACAGGATCGCGGCGGGGTCGCGCAGGTCGGCGTGGATGTAGGCGGTGCGGCCCTCGGGCGCGGAGGTCAGCAGGGCACGCGCGTGGGTGAGGACAAGAGGGTCGTTGTCGGCGTACACGACATGGGCCGACGGGGTGATTTCCTGTGCCACCTCGTGGACGTTGCCAGTGGCAGGCAGGCCGGTGCCGATGTCGAGGAACTGCGTGATGCCCGCTTCGGCCGTCAGGTACCTGACGGCCCGGCCGAGGAACGACCGGTTCTCGCGCGCCGCGATGTGCGCGGCCGGGGAGCGCCGCAAGACCTCCGCCGCCGTCTCGCGGTCAGCAGCGAAGTGGTTCTTCCCCCCGATGAAATAGTCGTATATCCGCGCGGGGTGGGGCTCGGAGGTGTTGATCTCCGCTGGCATTTCCGGCATTCCGCTTCCCCGGCCTCCCTGCCTGGACTCGCACGGCACACGGCAGCCAGTCCTTAGGCGCGCCTGGTGGAACATTCTACGCACACCGGGCGGGCCCGATACTGCCTGCCGGGCCGAGGCCCGGAGCCCAGGTGGCCGATGCCCGCGCCGGGGAACGACGCCGACCCCGCCCGGATGGACATTCACACCGTCAACTAACGTGCCGGGTATGGCTTCATTCAATGACACGGTGATCGAAAACTTCAGGGCCAACGCCGGCGTGCTTGGGGACCACTGGGAGGGCAAGACGACTCTCCTGCTGCACACCTTCGGCCGCAAGTCCGGGAAGGAGTACGTCAACCCGCTCGTCGCGGCGCCCTACGGCGATTCGCACATCGTATGCGGCAGCGCGGGAGGCGCGCCCGAGGACCCGCTGTGGGTTGCCAACCTGGAGGCCATCGACGGCCCCGTCACCATCGAACTCGGCCGGGACACCCTGCAGGCCGACTACCGGGTAGTCCGTCCCGGCCGGGACGACGACTGGGACCGACTGTACGGCGTGTGGCGCGCGTACTGGCCGGACGCCGCCGAGTACGAGAAGAAGACCGACCGGAAGTTCCCGGTCGCACTGATTACCGCACGCTGAACACCACCCCATGTCTCACGGCGGCGCTTCCCTGGCGGGTGACCCCGCCAGGGAAGT
>JAWWPV010000435.1:0-8067 GCA_033854775.1 Trebonia sp. | reverse complement strand
CTCACGGAAGCCGTTCACCCAGCTCGTACCCCAGCCGCCGGTCTGCAAGACCTCGACGGCGTTGTCCGGGGTAATGATCCGGTTCGGCCCGATCGCCTTGGCGTAAGGAATGGCCGGCTGCTTCTCCAGCGCGCGAGCGGTCTGCAGGAACAGCAGGTAGCCCGTCCACGGCGGGTAACCGCCGATGTCGCTCTGGACGATGCTGCTGCCCGGCTGGGCCGTCTGGATCTTGACGAACGGCGTGCCGCCGCCGAAGTTGAGGTAGGCCTTCACGCTGCTGGACTTGTGCGCCGTCTGGATGCCCTGGAGCACGTAGGTCATCATGCCCGCGTAGTCAGGGAACAGCACGCTCACGTTGGGGTGCTGCAGCAGCGCGGAGCTGACGGCGCCGGAGACGTCCGTGGCCCACTGCGGCACCTCGACGTTGACCTCGGTCAGCGTGCACTTCGGGCAGGTCCTGGCCAGCTCGGCCTTTATCCCGGCTTCCATTTGCGCAGTGGCCGACGCCGCGTTCGACGTGATCGCGACCGCGTCGAACGGCTGCCCGTTGTGCTGCGAGACGGCCTGGTCGACCGCGAGCGTCGCGTCGAGCGTGTACGGGTCGGAGCTGGCGTACTGGATGTTGGTGGCCGTGGCCTGGGCCTGGGTCGCACCGTAGACCGACACCACGATGCCGGCCTTCTGCGCGGCGGCGATCGCGGGCGCGTTCGTCGTCGGGTCGTAGTCACAGCCGAGGTCGATCGCCGCGTAGCCCTGGTGGATCGCGTTCTCGATGGCCGTGTTGTGCTCGGCGGTGGTGCCCTGGTTGGCGAAGATCGTCGGCTTCATGCCAACGTCGCTGGCGAGCGCCGAGGCCGCCTGCGCGATCTCCGTGCAGGCGGCAAGCGCGCTGTCGCCCGGCACGATCATGATCTTCTTGCCGGCCAGGTTCGCGGTGCTCGCCAACTTGCCGAGGTAGCCGGCCGCGTAGGTGCTGAAGCTCGGTATCGCCGCGGCCTGGTTCACGGCGTTGGCGAGTGCCGAGACGTCCGTGCTGCCCGAGGACGACGCCCCCGACGCGCCCGGAGACGTAGCAGCCGAGCTGCCCGCCCCGGCCGATGAACTCGATGAGCAGGCCGCCAGCAGTAGCGCCGCGCCCGCGGAAAGCACCCCAAGAGCGACCCGCGCTGTCCGGGTCCGCGCGCCCGCTACGATGGCTGTTTTAGCCATCGGGCGCGCTCCCGGGGGTACGGGGGGTCGTTCCCCCGGGAGATAACAGCGTCTGCTTGTTCTGAAGCGTTCCATGCGCCCTCGCATCATTAGCATCCAGGGTCGGCTAGACCACAGTGACCACAGACTGTGACGAGGGCCGGTATGATGTCAACGGAATTGTTAACAAGATCGGGTATCGCTTCGGTCTCTATCGCCCGACCAGCGTTCCGGTGGGCGGAATATTGTCTTCCCACCACATAGCCAGCGCCCGGTAACGCTCCCTAAGGTGTCCAGGCACATCTACAGTGCTTATGAGAAGCATCAACATCGCCGATCCCCGGGCCGAAGCCTTGTGGGCAGGCACAGTCGTCGATGCGCAGCTGTACCGAAGCGCCATATTGTCAACAAGTTGCGCCGAATTTAGGCTGGCGTCATGCCAGATGACATCACCTTGGAGCGCGGGCGACCGCTGACCGACGCTGGGCTCCTCCACCGGGCGGACTGGATAAGGCTGCAGACGATCGACCTGATCGCGCAGGCCGGCCTCGGCCACTACTCGTCCACGTTCTCAAGCGCGGAGATCGTCGCCACCCTCTACTACCACGCGCTTCGGCTGCGCCCCAGCGAGCCGAACTGGCCGGACAGGGACCGCTTCCTGCTCGGCAAGGGCCATGTGGCCACCGGCCTGTGGCCGGTGCTCTCGGACCTGGGCTTCTACCCGCAGGACTGGCTCAAGCAGTTCGGCAAGGTCGGCTCACCGCTGAACGACCACCCGAACATGAAGGCGGCGCGCGGCATCGACTTCTCGTCGGGTTCCCTGGGGCACAACCTGTCGGTCGGCGCCGGCATGGCGATCGCGGCCAGGCTCGCCGGCCGCGACTACCGGACGTTCGTGCTCACCGGCGACGGGGAGCTGCAAGAAGGCCAGGTCTGGGAAGCCGCGATGGCCGCCTCGCACTACAAGCTGGGCAACCTGGTCGCGATCGTCGACGCCAACGGCTTCTCCGGTGCCGGCCCGACGTCGCAGGCGATGAACATCGAGCCACTGGCCAAGCGCTTCGAAGCCTTCGGGTGGACGGTGCGGGAGATCAACGGTCATGACGCCCACGTGCTGAAGAAGACTTTTGATGAACTGCCTGATCCCGCGAGTGAGCAGCCCGTGGTGATCATCGCCAGGACGCGCAAGGGGCACGGCGTCGAGTTCATGGAGAAGCAGCCGCAGGCCTGGCACCTTGGCCTGCTCAACGCCGAGCAGTACGCCGACGTCGTCGCGGAGATCTCCGCCCGGATGGAGCTGGCCCATGGCTGAGAAGAAGATGGTCGACGTCTTCAGCGACGTCGAGCGCGAGACCGCCATGACGGCGAACCCGGCCGGCTTCGCCGTGACCGAGCTCGGCGCCGAGGACGAGCGGATCGTCACGCTGGCCGCCGACATGTCCAACACGGTCGCCGAGTTCATCGCGAAGTTCCCCGAGCGCTACATCGAGGTCGGCATCGCGGAGACGAACTCGGTCTCACTCGCCGCGGGCCTCGCGAGCGCGGGGCTGATCCCCTACATCTACTCGATGTCGCCGTTCGGCATGCTGAAGACCTGCGAGCAGTGGCGCACCGACGTGGACTACAACCACCTGCCCGTGCGGCTCGTGGGCAGGCTGTCCGGGGTCGCGATGGGGTACTTCGGCACCTCGCACTACGCGGTCGAGGACATCGCGATCGCGCGGACGATGAACAACACGGTCGTGCTCTCCCCCGCCGACGCCGCGTCCTGCATCAGCCTGATGCGGTCGACCGCGGGGCTGGAGAACCCGGTCTACATCCGGATCGCCGAGGCCGCGGAGAAGGTCTACGACGAGGCACCGGCGTACGAGTACGGGAAGTGGCCGAGGCTGCGGGCCGGCGGTGACGTCACGCTCATCGGGCACGGCATGGGCGTCGGGCTCGCGGCCGCCGCGGCGGAGATCCTCTTCTCCCGCGACAGCGTCGAGGCCGACGTGTTCGACGCCGCCTACCTGCGGCCCTATGACGAGGCCGCGCTGCTGGCGAGCGCGGAGAAGACGGGCCGCGTGCTGACGATCGAGGAGCACAGCGTGGTCGGCGGGCTCGGCACCATCGTCGCCGAGACGGTGGCACGGGCCGGGCTGAGCGTCAAGCTGGACCAGATCGCGCTGCCCGACCAGGACCTCGAGGTCGGCGTCCCCGCCGAGCTTTACGAGTACTACGGCCTCACCCCAGCGAACGTGGTGCAGAAAGCACTCAACCTGACCAGGAGGTGACCACCGAGATGCGAGAGCCACTGCTCGACCCGACCGGGGAGGGCGACCGGGGTACCGACACCTCGCTCGCCCAGCCGCGGCCGCAGTCCCTGGCGGGCCTCACCGTGGGACTGCTCGAGAACACCAAGCCGAACGCGACGGTGCTGCTGCGCGCCGTCGGCCGTGAGCTGCAGGAGAAGTACGGCGTCCGGGAGGTCCGGATGTTCAGCAAGAGCTACTTCGGCACGCCGGTCGAGGAATCAGTCGTCCAGCAGATGCTGCACAACTGCGACTTCGCCGTCGCCGCGATCGGTGATTGAGGCTCGTGCAGCGCGGCCAGTTTGGCCGACGGAATCGTGCTGGAGCGGGCCGGCATCCCCGCCGTCAGCATTTGCACGCATGCCTTCCGGATCACCGCCGAGGCAATGGCGAGGTCGCTCGGGTTCCCCGGGTACCAGTACGTGACGGTGCCGCACCCGATCGCCAGCCGCACCCAAGCGGAGATCGACGAGATCGCCGCGGCCGCCCTGCCGGAGGTCGTCCGCGTCCTTGGCGCGGGCCTGACCATCCGCCCGTCGACCGTGCAAGCGGAGAAAGGAGGGGCGTAAGCCGTGAGCGACGAGCCACCCGTCATCGACGACGCATCCCTAATCGATGCGGCCGAGGTCCGCCGCGCGATGGAGTACTACGAGTCGCGCGGCTGGACCGACGGCCTGCCGGTCGTCCCGGTCACCGCGTCGTACCTGGACGAGTTCCTGGCCACGACGGCACGGGAGCCGGATGAGGTGCTGATCGGTATGCCGCACCTCAACAAGGCGCTGACGGTGCGGCTCGCGGCGATCAACGCGGCGCTGGCCGGCTGCCTGCCTGAGTACTTCCCTGTCGTGCTCGCCGCGTGGGACGCCTTCGGCAAGGACGGCATGGTGTCCAGGTCGATCTGGCAGTCGACCACGGGAACGGCGCCGTTCTCCGTGCTCTTCGGGCCGCTGCGGACGACGCTCGGGTTCAACGCGCGCGGCAACGTGTGGGGATCCGGGTTCCGTCCCAACGCCACGGTCGGCCGGGCCATCAGGCTCGGCGCGATCAACGGCCTCGGGCTGAAGCCGCACGTCTTCGACCAGGCGACCCAGGGGAACCCGGCCAAGTACTCCTGCTTCATCGCGGAGAACGAGGAGGACTCCCCCTGGCCGTCGCTGGCCGTCGACAGCGGGCTCGCCCCGACCGACAGCGCGGTGACCTCGACCGTCATCCGCTCGGTGCTGCACATCGAGGCGCGGCACACGATCGTGCCCGAACAGCTGGTGTGGGACTTCGCCGACTCGCTCTGCCGCACCGGCGCGCTGGTGCGGCCGAACGCCGCCGGGTTCATCGTGCTCAACTCCGAGCACGCCTGGCTGTTCGACAAGCACGGCTGGTCCAAGGACGACGTCCGCGAGGCGATCGTCTCCTGCGGCTGGCGGACCTACCGCGACCTCGCCTCGTCCGGCAAGGAGGCGATCGCCAAGGGCACCGGCTGGCGGCTGCCCGCCGACCACCCGGACGCCATCCCGCAGGAAGAACCCTACGACCTGACCACGCCGGTCCAGCTCATCAAGTCGGTCGAGTCGGTGCAGATCGTGGTGGCCGGCGCGCCCAACGCCGGCGTCTCCTCGATCGTCGAGACCTTCGGCTTCTGGGACCGCCCGATCGCGGTCGTCAAGGTCGAGGAGAAGTAAAGAGCGGATCATCCCGAACGGAAGCGGCTGACTGTTATGGAGAATCATTGAACGCCACGATCACCGAGCCGTCACGGGAAACGCCCGTCTACGGCGAATTCGACGTGGTCGTGGTCGGCGGCGGGCCTGCCGGGATCATGGCGGCGACCGCCGCCGCGCGGGCCGGGTGCTCGACCCTGCTGATCGAGCGGTACGGGTTCCTCGGCGGAGCCGGCACCGCGGGCGGGCTGTCCACGTTCTGCGGGCTGCACGCGCGGACCTACGGCGAAGACGTCCGGGTCATCCGCGGCCAGGCGGACGAGCTGCTCGACCGCCTCGTCAAGCTCGACGGGCTGAACGCGCCGCACCTGACGATCGCCGACGGGATCGCGGCGCAGGCGTTCGACATCTCGGCCTACAAGATCGCGGCCGACGAGCTCGTGACCGGCGCCGGGGCGCGGATCCTGTTCCACGCGATGGCCGTCGGGGCCGTGCTCTCGTCGTCCGGCGCGATCGACGCGGTGCTGATCGAGTCCAAGTCCGGGCGGCAGGCCGTGCGCGGGCGGTTCTTCATCGACGCGTCCGGTGACGGCGACCTCGCCTACTGGACCGGGGTCCCCTGGGAGAAGGCGCCGCCGGCCGGCGAGATGATGTACCCGTCGCTGATGTTCCGGATCAACGGCGTCGACGTCGCCAAGGCCGGGCCCGCCCCCTGGCGGAACGTCGAGCGGCTGATGGAGGAGGCCGAGGCCGCGGGGACGCACACGTTCCCGCGCAAGAAGCCGATCGTCCGGCCCCAGCGCAATCCCCTGGAGTGGCGGGCGAACCTGACCCAGCTGCGCACCTCCGGCGGCGGCGCGATCGACGGGACCAACGTGGACGAGCTGACCCGCGGCGAGCTGATCGGGCGGCAGCAGGCGCTGGACGCGTTCACGTTCATCAGGGACAGGACGCCAGGGTTCGGGGACTCCTACATCGTCGACATCGCGCCGCAGATCGGGATCCGCGAGACGCGCCGGATCATCGGGCCGTACCAGCTGACCGAGGAGGACGTGCTCGGCTGCGCCGACTTCGACGACACCATCGGGGTGAACGGGTGGCCGGTCGAAGCACACGTGGCGGGCACCGTGGAATTCCGCTGGCAATGGAAGGAGCGAGGGTTCAACCAGCTCCCGTTCCGGATCATCCTTCCAGGCACCCGCGGTGACGGGCAGCGCGTCGGCAACCTGTACGTGACGGGGCGGTGCGCCTCGATGACCCACGGCGCGCAGTCCGCCGCGCGGGTCACCGGGCCGTGCTTCGTGATGGGTGAGGCGGCCGGGGTCGCGGCGTCGATGGCGCTGTCGGCCGGCGTGGCCGGGGACGCGATCGACGTGCCCGCCCTGCAGGGCAAGCTGGAGCACCAGGGCGCCTACCTCGGCCGGACGGTCCCAGAAGCGATCCTCTAGGGTGCGCGGCACAACCAGGACGGAAGTGGAGTGTTCAGTGGGACAAGAGGACGTTTTGCCTGGTTCTGCCCCCTTGCCGGGTGACCTCCCGGGGACCAGGCTCAGTGGTGTGCCGGACAGGAAGCTGCGCTCCAACTTCACGCCAGGGACCACGCCGTGGGCGATGCGCCGCGCGCAGTGGTCCGCGCTCGGGCTGTCCGACGAGGACCTGGAGAAGCCGAAGATCGCGATCGTCAACTCCTCCTCGCAGCTCGCGTCCTGCTTCAGCCACCTGGACCAGGTCGTCGCGCCGCTGAAGAAGGCCATCGACGACGCCGGCGGGGTCGCGGTCGAGGTGCGCACCGCCGCGCCCTCCGACGCGATCACCTCCGCCGGGGCGGCCGGGCAGTACATCCTGCCCTCGCGCGACCTCATCGCCTCCGACATCGAGGTCGCGGTCGAGGGCGCGCTGCTCGACGGCATGGTCTGCCTCGCCTCCTGCGACAAGACCACGCCGGGGCAGCTGATGGCCGCCGGGCGGCTGAACATCCCGACGATCATCGTCGCCTGCGGCTACCAGCCGTCCGGGATGTACCGCGGTGAGCCGGTCGACTTCGAGGACATCTTCCGGTTCGCCGGGCACGTGAACGCCGGGCGGATGACCGTGTCCGAGCTCGGGGACATGTCCCGCTGCGCGGTCACCGGGCCCGGCGTGTGCGCCGGGATGGGCACCGCGAACTCCATGCACCTGGCCGCCGAGGCCCTCGGCATGGCGCTGCCGGGCAGCACGCCGGTGCTCGCCCTCGGCGAGAAGATGTGGTCCGCCGTGGCCGCGGCGGGCGCGCGGATCGTTGAACTGGTCGCGGAGGACCTCAAGCCCCGGTCGATCCTCACGCCGGCGGCGTTCGCCAATGCCGTTACCGCGATCTTGTCGGTGAGCGGTTCCGTCAACTGCCTCAAGCACCTGCAGGCGATCGCCGTCGAGGCCGGGACCGACGTGGACGTGTACGGGCTGTTCGAGTCGCTGGCGCCCCAGGTTCCGCTGCTGACCGACGTCAAGCCCAACGGTGACACGCAGATCACCGAGTTCGACGCCGCCGGGGGGACGCTCGGGCTGCTGAGGCAGCTCGCGCCGCTGCTCGACCGGTCCGCCCCGACGGTCGCCGGGGTGACGCTCGGCGAGGCCATCGCGTCCGCCCCGGTGGACGCGTCGGTGATCCGGCCGGTCTCTTCGCCGCTCGCGACGCACCCCGCGATCGTGGTGATGCGCGGGTCGCTCGCCCCCGACGGGGCCGTGCTCAAGCGGACCGTGGCGGACGACGCGCCGCTGTCGTTCCGCGGGCCGGCGAAGGTCGTGCACTCGCGGGACGAGGGCGTCGCCGCCGCCAAGGCCGGCCGGTTCGCCGCCGGGGACGTGGTCGTCCTTACTGGGCTCGGGCTGCGCGGCTCACCCGGCATGGGCCTGACGTCGGCGCTGATGTTCGCCATCGACGGCGCCGGCCT
>JAWWPV010000434.1:0-2715 GCA_033854775.1 Trebonia sp. | reverse complement strand
CCGACCGCGCCGAACCCCGACAACCCCGAGCTCCTCGCCCAGTGGGCCAGGGAGGGGCGGACCCCGTTCGGCCTGCGGCCAGGCGCGACGGGCGGCCTCGGCGCTCCCGAGGGCACCGACGAGTGGCGCAAGCCGGCCAGGTTCGACGGCCCGCGCAACCCGATGGTCCCGATGGGCACCACCGGCACGCCGACCGACATCGGGCACGCCGTCGCGTGGCTCTGCTCCGACTACGCGCGGCTGATCACCGGCATCGACCTTGTCGTCGACGGCGGCGCGCGGGCGAAGAACTTCGCCTACGTCCCGGCCGCCCCCGCCGACCTGGCCGGCCCGCTCCCGCTGATCACCCTCGACAACACGCCGATGCCCGAGGGCTCCGGCCCGTTCTAGTCAGTGGCGGTGGTGACGGCCGGCTGACCACCTGCTAACAGGACGGCCGGGCCTTCGTGCGACAAGTGCTCGGTGACGCGGGCGTGGAAGCTCTTGCGCGACAGGGCGGCCCTGATGTCCTCCGCTACCCGGGTCAGGGGGTACGGGAGCTCGGCCTCCAGTTCGGTGATCGCGGCCTCGGTGGCGCGCCACTCGGCGGCCAGGAGGGCGGCGACGCGCTCGGCCTTCGGGGTGAGGGTCACCCACTTGCTGCGGGCGTCGCGGCCTGGGGTGGTCTCCAGCCAGCCGGCGGCGCGCATGGCCGCGACCTTCTGGCTCAGCGCCGAGTGAGTCCGGCCGACCGACCGGGCCAGCTCGGCGATCGTCATCGGGCCGCGGGCGCGCAGCCGGACGATCTCGAGCACCCAGGTTGGCTTGAGGTCCTCGATGCCGTTGTCGGCGTAGACGCGGGCAATCTCGTCGTCCATGTCGGACAGCAGCCGGAAGACCGGTCGCCACCGGCTCACCTCGGTCGGGTCGTCCGCTCGCTCGGTGCCTGGTGCCGCTGCGGGCTCGTCGCTCATAAGGGCCATCCTAAATGAAATGACAGCACTTATATAAGCACTGTTACACTGTCGGCGTGCGACTGCTTACCGACGTCACGCCGCTGCGCGAGCACCCGGCCTTCCGGCGGCTCTGGCTCGGGACCATGCTGTCGCGGACCGGGTCGGCGATGACGTCGTTCGCCATCACGCTCCAGGTTTACGACCTGACGCGGTCGCCGGCCGCGGTGGGCGGGCTCGGGGTCGCCATGTTCATCCCGCTGCTGCTGATCACGCTGCCGGGCGGAACGTTCGCCGACCGGGTGGACCGGCGGCGGCTGGTGCTGGCGGTGGCTGTCGGCCAGACCATGGTGTCGGCGGTGCTGTTCGCGCTCGCCGCCTTCGGGGGCGCCTCCCTGTGGTCGCTGTATGCCCTCGTCACGATCGGGGCCGCGTTCAGCGCGGTCAGCGCGCCGGCCCAGCAGACGTTCATCCCCCGGCTCGTGCCCAAGGGCCAGCTGGGCACGGCGATGGCGCTGAACAGGATCATCTTCCAGGTCGTGATGATCGTCGGGCCGTCGCTCGCCGGCGTCGTCACCGCGTGGACGGGACTGCGCGGCTGCTACCTGGCGGACGTCGCGTCCTTCGCGGGGGCGCTGTGGAGCGTGGGCCGGCTGCCCGCGATGCCGCCCCTCAGGCCCGCTGCCGGCGAGGACGGTGCAGCTGAGGACAGTGCAGCTGAGGACAGGAGCCGGCCCCGGTCGGGAATCGCGCTGACGCTGGAGGGGCTGGCGTTCATCCGGCGGACGCCGGCCCTGTGCGGGGCGTTCCTCGCGGACGTGAACGCGACGTTCTTCGCGCTGCCCGTGTCGCTGTTCCCGGCGATCAACGCGGAGCGATTCGGCGGGAGTCCCAGGACCCTCGGCCTGCTCATGACCGCGATGGGCCTCGGCGGCCTGGTGAGCGCGGTGTTCGCCGGGCCGCTGAAGCACATGAGGCGGCACGGCCTCGTCATGCTGGCGTGCGTGGCGGTATGGGGCGGCGCCTTCGCGCTGTTCGCCGTCGCGCCGTCCCTGTGGCTGACGCTGCTCGCCCTCGCCATCGCCGGCCTCGCCGACACGTTTACCGTGGTCGTCCGCGGGATCATCGTGCAGCAGGCGACCCCCGACGAGTTCCGCGGCCGGGTGAACGCCGCGGACTTCCTCGTCGGCGCGGGCGGCAGTGAACTGGGGTCGCTTGAGGCTGGCCTGGTCGGGTCGTGGACCACCCCGGTAATCAGCGCACTGAGCGGCGGCCTGCTGACGGTATTCGGTGCCCTGGCGATCGGCGCCGCCATGCCCGGCTTCCGCCGGTACCAGTCGCCCACGCCAGCCCCTGAGCCCTCGGCAGTCACCGCAGCCCCATGATCGCACCCTCTTAACGCCCGCCCGCCCTGAGAGTGCGGCATGGCGTTGCATGGAACCACGCTTCCGTTCGGGATAATTACAGGCGGGAGCGGGGCGGACCTGCTCGCTTCCGCCGACGGGACCAGTCGGCTGGTGATTCTTCCGGTTTCCAGCCCTTCCACAGTAGGATTTGCAGTTATGTCGACGCATTTTCGCGTAACCTACGCCACCCTGTCTGCCGACAACGAGGAGCTGCACGCCGCCTACGAGGCGGGGCTGCGGCTGGCTTCTAGCTGGCTCGGCGCGGACATCCACGGGTACGTGAGCGGCGAGCCGCGGGCCGGAGGGGAACTGCTCACCGTGACCAGCCCCGGCGACCTGTCGCTCACGCTGTGCCGGGTGCACTCGGCGACACCGGC
>JAWWPV010000433.1:0-6978 GCA_033854775.1 Trebonia sp. | reverse complement strand
TCCGGGCCGTCATCCTCTACGGCGGTGAGCGGGTGTTCGCCGCCGGGGCGGACATCAAGGAGATGGCGCCGCTCGGGGCCGCGGAGATGTCCGGGCGGGCCGCCGCGCTCCAGGCCGCGCTGAACGACGTCGCGGACATCCCGAAGCCGGTCGTCGCGGCCATCACCGGGTACGCGCTCGGCGGCGGGCTTGAGCTTGCCCTCTGTGCCGACTTCCGGGTGCTCGGCGAGTCCGCGAAGGTCGGCCAGCCGGAGATCCTGCTCGGCGTCATCCCCGGCGCGGGCGGCACCCAGCGGCTGCCGCGGCTGATCGGCCCGGCCAGGGCGAAGGACCTCATCTTCACGGGCAGGCACATGGCCGCGGCCGAGGCCCTGGCGATCGGGCTCGCCGACCAGGTCGTGCCGGACGCCGAGGTCTACCAGGCCGCGAAGGACCTGGTCGCCCAGTACGCGGCGGGCCCGGCACTCGCGCTGCGCGCCGCCAAGCAGGCGGTGAACAAGGGCCTGGAGGTCGACCTGGCCACCGGGCTCGAGATCGAGCGCCTCCACTTCGCGTCGCTCTTCGCCACGCAGGACCAGAAGTCGGGCATGCGCAGCTTCCTGGAGGACGGCCCGGGAAAGGCCGTCTTCGAGGGCAGTTAGCCGCAGGGGGCTGTGCTCCCCGCGGGGGGACGACCCCCCTGCACCTCCCGCGCATGGGGGGCTTCGCCCCCCCTCGTGCTGTGGTTGAGGCTAAGGCCTTAGCGCAGGGCCTGCGGCTGCGCCGCTATGCGGGTGACATACTCTAAGGCGTGACTGAGCCTCCCGCTGACGACGCGCTCTCGCTCGAGATGGTCACGGCCGCGCTGCGCCTGGACAGCGGCGACGCCGCGATGTACGCGAGCGTCCTCACCAAGTCGCTGAGCGAGGCGCTGCCGCCGGGCATCGTGACCGTGGAGCGCGAGCGGTCCATGTCCGACCGGATGCGCGGCCGCCCCGGCGAGGTCTCCAAGGTCGAGGTGAAACTCGGGGATCAGGTCATGACGCTCGCAGTGAAGAACGGCCGGCCGTCCGCGGAGATCTGCCGCGAGGTTCGCGGCGTGGTCCTTTCCAGGCAGTCGGTCCCGGTCCAGCAGTGGGCCGCCGCGCTGGCCAGCGCCCTCGTGAGCCTCGCCGAGTCAAACGCACAGGCGGCCGAGGCGCTCCGCCGTCTCGTCATCGGCTCGTAGGTCCTCCCGGGGGACGGGTGCGTCCCCCGGGGCGGCAGAGAACCCCGCAGCGCTGCGGGGGCTCGTAACCAAGGTTTTATAGAAATTCTGGAAACGGGCCGTACCCTGAGGAGACGATGCAAGCACTGGATTCGCTCCCGCGCAAGATCGGCCCCTACCGCGTGATCGAGAAGATCGGCGAGGGGGGCATGGGTGTTGTCTACCTTGGCACGGACGGGGAAAGGCGCCGGGTCGCGATCAAGGTTCTCGGATCGGCCGTGGCCAACGACCCCAGCGCCAGGCAGCGGCTCGCCCGCGAGGTCGAAACCATGCGCCGGGTCAGGAACCGCTACGTCGCCGAGGTGCTCGACGCCGACGTGCAGGGCCCCGCGCCGTACATCGTGACCAGGTACGTCCCTGGCCGGACGCTCGAGGACGCGGTGCGCCAGGACGGCCCGCTGCGCGGCATGGCGCTCAACGCGTTCGCCGAGGGACTGGCCGAGGCGCTCGCCGCCATCCACGCCGCCGGCGTGGTGCACCGCGACCTCAAGCCCGGCAACGTCATGCTGGACGCGGGTCAGCCGGTGGTCATCGACTTCGGGATCGCGCACATACCCGATTCCACCCGGCTGACCAAGACCGGCCTGGTCATGGGCACCCCGGGGTACCTCTCGCCCGAGGTCATCGAGGGCTCGTCATCGAGCGGCGCGTCGGACGTGCACTCCTGGGGCGCCACCGTGGCGTACGCCGCCACGGGCCGTCAGCCGTTCGGCAGCGGCACCTACCAGACGATCTTCTTCCGGGTGCTTGAGGGGAGGCCGGACGTCGCGGGGATCCCGCCGCAGTTGCTGCCGTTCGTCACCGCCGCGCTGTCGACCGACCCGCAGGCCAGGCCAAGCGCGCGGTGGCTGGCGGGACAACTCGGCATGCCACGGACCGGCACCCGGATGGCCGTGCCGGGGATAGCCGAGACCCGTGCCGATTACCCGCCGTACACCCGGGTGCTGCCCCCGCAGGCCCCGCTGGCATCCCCGCCGATGAGGGTCGCGTACCGGTCGCCCGCGGAGGCCGCGCGGGACGTGGCTGACCTGCTGCCGCCGGTCGCGCCGCCACCGCGCCAGGCGCAGGCCCCCGCTGCCCCGGCGGACGCGCAACGGCAGCCAGACTGGCAGCCGCCGGGACTCGGCCTGCTCAGCCTGGCGGCCGGGGTCGCCGCGGTCGCGCTCAGCGTGCT
Organism: Trebonia sp.; assembly: GCA_033854775.1. Lineage (GTDB taxonomy): Bacteria > Actinomycetota > Actinomycetes > Streptosporangiales > Streptosporangiaceae > Trebonia. The sequence goes on along the minus strand of JAWWPV010000433.1, from coordinate 4,558 downwards.
GCTCCCGGTGGCGGGCACGGCGCTCTCGCTCGCGGCGATCACCCTGTTGCGGGCCGCCGATCGGGCGCAATCCGCTCTCACCGAGCGGCGCAGCCTGCGCGGCGCACGGCCGGGCGACATCGGGATCGTGATCGTGACCGCCCCGTTTACCGTCGTCCGCGCGGCGCTCACCACGGTCATGCTCGCGCCGCTCGCGATCATCGTCGCGCTGCTCGCCGCGGGGGCGTCGGTGATCTTCACCCGGACGGGGACGCTGCCCGGCGCCGGCAGCTGGGCGGCGGGCGCCGCGGTCGCGCTCTACTGCGTCGGCCCGGGGTCGGTCGCACCGCGCCGGCAGTTGCGCCGGATGAGCGCGGCCGTCATCCGCAGCCGGGCCGCCCTCATCGTCGCCTTCATCTCCACCTGGGCGCTAGCCCTCGCGGTCGTCACCTCCGCCTTCTCCCAGCCGCCGCTCATCTGGCCGGCGACGAGCTCAACGATCCCGCACCTGATGCCCGGCCTGCCGTCCCTCGGCGGGACGCTGCACTCCCTCCAGAAGTGGCTGCTCAGCAACACCGTGGGCATACTGCACCTGCCCTGAGCCGTGCTCCGCAAGCGGCCGGACCAGGCCGAGCGCGATCACCTCGTTGGCCAGCCTGGTGCGCCGGTTGGTTCCTTCTGGCACGCGGAACTTCACGTAGAGCCTGAGCAGGTGCTGCTTGACCGCCGCCTCGGTCACGACCAGGTCGCCCGCGATCTCCTTCGGCGTGGCAGGCGTGACGAACGCGTCGTCGGAGAGCGCAGGACGGCACAGCGATATCAGCACGTCGAGCTCGCGTCGGGTCAGCTCAGGGGCCGCGGAGCGGCGCAGTTCCGCCTCGGCCGCGAGTTCCTCCTGCGGCAGTCCCTCGACCCGGCAGCGGGCGGTGCCGAACGTGAGGACGTCACCGTCGTCAAGCACACGGCGGGCGACTGGTCGCCCGTTCACTCGTGTGCCATTACGTGATAATCCCAGATCGGCGACGTAATAGTAGGGACCCCGGCGCACGATTTCCGCGTGCAACCGGGAAACGCTCGGGTCGCCTAGCCGGACATCCACCCCAAGGCCACGTCCGACCGTAGTGACCTCGCTGCGCAGCGGAATTACTTCCCCGGTGTCCTCTATGCGAATTGAAGGCGTGTCCACGCCGACCCTCCAGTCTAGCTAAGACGTGACGCTTATCTCACTCTAGCGTTACTCTCCCCCCATGCGTCCGAGCCGTGAAAGGTTTCCAATCGAAGGCGTAAGGCAGTGAATGCCGGATGAGCCCCGGTCTCCGTGGGATCGCAAGGGCGGTGCGCGTCAGCCCGGCGACGTCGCCGGTAAACTGCCTAGTGAGCAGCCAAAAGGTCGGCCGTACGCACACGGCTGACCGCGGGAGACGATGATGACACCTGATACGCAGCGGGCGCGGGCTGGCTACCGTCGGCCACAGGTTCATCGAGCCGGCGGTGCCACCGCCACCCGTTCGGGGGCGCTGGCAGCAGAAACGGCGCGGACCGGACAGTGGGGCGCTGTCGCCCGGCCGTCGCATGCCGCCCGGCAACCGAAGCCCTCTCCTCAATCGATGGCAGGGGCGAAGCGCATCCACGAAGATGCGAGTATCGTCAGGGTCGTCCCACTTCTGGCCGTCTTGGTGGTCACCGTCGCCGGCGTGTACATCGCCTGGCGCCAGGGCTCCGCGGGCGGGGGTGAGGGGGGTGTCGTCGGTGGAGCCGCGCTGCTCGTCGCCGCGGTCGCCAGGCTGCTGCTCCCGTCCAGGCTCGCCGGCCTGCTCGCCACGCGGAAGCGGGCGAACGACGTCGTCACACTCACAATCTTCGGCGTCGCCCTGCTCGTCGCGGGCCTGGTGCTCCCGGCATAGGGCCTTAGGCCGGTTAGTCAAGCGGGTCGGGTGTGGGGCACCGCTTTCCATTCTGCGGGTGCAGTAGGTATCTTGACGTCGAGAAGAATTCTTCAGAGCAGGAGCTGGCAACGAGATGGCCACGATCATCTACACCCAAACCGACGAGGCGCCGCTGCTGGCGACGTACTCCTTCCTTCCCATCGTCTCCGCGTATGCCGAGAAGGCCGGCGTCGAGATCGAGACGCGGGACATCTCGCTGGCGGGTCGCATCCTGGCCCAGTTCGGCCTGGCCGACGACGCGCTGACCGAGCTCGGTGAGCTGACCAAACGGCCCGAGGCCAACATCGTCAAGCTGCCCAACATCTCCGCCTCGGTCCCGCAGCTCAAGGCTGCGATCAAGGAGCTAAGGGACAAGGGGTACGCCCTGCCGGACTACCCGGAGGCGCCGTCGACGCCCGAGGAGACCGAGATCCGGGCGAAGTACGCGAAGGCCATCGGCTCTGTGGTCAACCCGGTGCTGCGCCAGGGCAACTCTGACCGGCGCGCCCCGCTCCCGGTCAAGGCCTACGCGCGCAAGCACCCGCACACCAACAAGCCCTTCGCCGGGGACTCGAAGACCACGGTGGCCACAATGGGCTCCAGCGACTTCAGGGCCAACGAGAAGTCGGTCACGCTGCCCGCCGACGACACCCTCAAGATCGTCCTAGAGACCACCGCGGGTGAGCAGAAGGTGCTGCTCGAGTCGCTGCCGGTGCTGGCCGGCGAGGTCGTCGATGTCACGGTCATGCAGGCCGCCCACCTCCGGGCCTTCCTGACCAACGCGCTGGCGAAGGCGAAGGCCGAGGACATCCTCTTCTCGGTGCACCTTAAGGCGACCATGATGAAGGTCTCCGACCCGATCATCTTCGGCCACGCGGTGAAGGCGTACTTCACTGACGTCTTCGAGAAGTACGGCGACGACCTCGCGGCCGCCGGTCTCTCGGCCAACGACGGCCTCGGCGCGATCCTGGCGGGGCTGCCGTCGCTGCCGAACGGCGCGGAGATCAAGGCGGCCTTCGAGGCCGCGCTGGCGACGGGCCCGCGGCTGTCCTACGTCAACTCCGACAAGGGGATCACCAACCTGCATGTGCCGAGCGACGTCATCGTGGACGCCTCCATGCCGGCCCTGATCCGCAACGGCGGCAAGCTGTGGGGGGCTGACGGCGCCGAGGGCGACACCCTCGCGGTCATCCCTGATTCCTCCTATGCGGGGGTTTACGCCACCGTCATTGAGGACGTGAAGAAGAACGGCCCGCTCGACCCTCGGACGATCGGAACCGTCCCGAACGTCGGCCTCATGGCGCAGGCCGCGGAGGAGTACGGCTCGCACAATAAGACCTTCGAGATCCCCGCCGACGGCACCGTCACCGTCGTCAACCAGGCGGGCGAGGTCCTGTTCGCCCACGACGTCGAGGTCGGCGACATCTGGCGCGCCTGCCAGACCAAGGACATCCCGGTCCGCGACTGGGTGAAGCTTGCCGTCACGCGGGCCCGCGCCTCGCAGACCCCGGCGATCTTCTGGCTAGACGAGGCCCGCGCCCACGACGCCGAGCTAATTACGAAGGTCAACGCCTACCTGCCCGAGCACGACACGACCGGCCTGGAAATCAGGATCCTCTCGCCCGAGCTGGCCACGGCGTACTCACTGGAGCGCATGCGCCGCGGGCTCGACACGATCTCCGTGACCGGCAACGTGCTGCGCGACTACAACACCGACCTGTTCCCGATCCTCGAGGTTGGCACGTCGGCGAAGATGCTCTCCATCGTGCCGCTGATTGCGGGCGGCGGCCTCTTCGAGACCGGCGCCGGCGGCTCCGCCCCGAAGCACGTTCAGCAACTCGTCGGGGAGAACTACCTGCGCTGGGATTCGCTGGGCGAGTTCTTCGCGCTGGTGCCCACCTTCGAGCAGTACGCCGACTTCACCGGCCTGCAGGGCGCCAAGGTGCTCGCCGACACGCTCGACCGGGCGACTGGTACGTTTCTCGACCAGGACCGCAGCCCGGGCCGCAAGCTCGGCACGATCGACAACCGCGGCTCACACTTCTACCTGGCGCTGTACTGGGCCCAAGAGCTGACCAAGCAGACCGACGACGCCGAGCTCGCCGCGGCGTTCAAGGGACTGGCCGAGACGTTGGCGGCGAAGGAGTCCGCCATCGTCGCGGAGCTCCTCGCGGTCCAGGGCAAGCCTGTCGACATCGGTGGCTACTACCTGCCCGACGCCGAGAAGACCGCTGCCGTGATGCGTCCCTCGAAGACCTTCAACGAGGCCCTCGCGGCCCTCTAGGCACGGGGGCAGAGCCCCCCGCGCCCCCGCCCGATGCGTGGTTGTGGCAACGAGCCGCTTATAGCCGGTCCGTTGCCACAACCACCCGGGGCGGACGCGATAAGGCCCCCGGGAATTGCCGGGGGCCTTGCCTTGGCGGCACCAAAATTGGGGCTGGGGGAGGAACTCCCCCAACGGCGGCAAAGTCGCCGTGCCCGGGGGCGGAGCCTCCGGCGAGGGGGATATGGGGGAGGGACTCCCCCATTGGGGGGTGTCGGGGGGGCTCGGCCCCCCGTGGCTAGACGGCCCCCGGCAATTCCCGGGGGCCTTATCGCGTCCGCCCCGGGTGGTTGTGGCAACGGACCGGCTATAAGCGGCTCGTTGCCACAAC
>JAWWPV010000432.1:0-3784 GCA_033854775.1 Trebonia sp. | reverse complement strand
CGGGTGGTGCTCGCCCAGGTGGTTGAGCACCTCCACCGTGTCCGGGTGCCCGCCGCTGGCCATGCCCTCGAACAGCATCTGCTCGCGGCCGGCGGGAACGGCCTCGCGGAAGCTGATCGCGAGGTACTCCGGGTCGGGGAACTCCTCGTCGATGGCGAGGGTGAGCAGGTCGGTGGCGACCCAGGCGAGGTCCTCCGGCGTCATCTCAAGCTCGTCCGGGAGGTCGGCGGGACCGGTGTCCTCCAGGTCGATGCCGGAGAGCTGGGCGAGCGCGACCTTCGCGTACGGGCGGACCGGCGGCACCGCGAGGCTCTGGCGCCAGGCGGCCTCGGCCGGGGTGCCGATCCTGGTGGTGGCGGCCACCGCGAGCATCCGCTCGCCAGGCTCGGCGACGGCGGCGAGCTCAAGCAGCTCGCGGGCGGCGGCGCCGGCGCCGCGGGCCGCGGTCCACCCGTCGACCTCCGCGTCGAACTCGGCGTCGGTGACGCCCCCGGCCATCGCCAGGAGCTCGGTACCCGACAGCTCGGCCGCGGTCTGCGGCAGCAGCGGGATCTCCACCCCGGCCTCGACGAGCTGCCCGTGCAGCGCGGCGAGGGCGAGCGGCGTGAGCCTGACCAGCTCGTCGTCCTCGGTCACCGCGAGCGTGTCCTTGAGCTTGCCGAGCAGCAGCCTGGCGGCGTCCCCGTACGCCTCTTCCCACTCGGCGCGGGCCTCGGCGATCTCCTCGTGTGCCTCTTCGTCGTCCTCGTCGTGGCCGCCGGCGGCGTTCTCCCAGAGCACCTCGGCGAACTCTTCGACCGTGAGGCCTTCCCTGCGGGCGAGGAAGAGCAGGATGGCCAGCGCCATCCCCTGGCCGGCGAAGTCGAACTCTGGCTCGTCGTCGTCTTCTGCTGCGTCCAGGTCCGGGCCGTAGAACTCAAGCGTCTCGCCGAGGACGGCAGAGAGGGTCAGGGCCCACGCGGCGAACACCGGCTCGTCGCCGCCGGACGCCCAGTCGTCGGCGGTCTCGCCGGGAGTCACCCGGTCCTCGCCTTCATCGAAGACCAGCCACTCCACGCCAAGCGCACACTCCCAGAGGAACGCGAGCTCATCGGCGTCCACGCCCAGGGCGGCCGTGGCGGCGGCCAGGCCGTCCGGTGTCAGGTCGCCGGCCTCGTCGACCTCCCTGCCTTCCTTGCCCACCCATTCAGCGAGCGCGGCGAGCTGGCGGGCCACCGGCGCGGTGCGGGCCTGGGCGGCGAGCTCGGGCAGCGGGAGCAGGCGGATCGGCGGGAGCGCGTCGGGCAGCCCGAGCGCGTCCTTGATATCGACGTCCTCGTACTCAAAGTCATCGTCGACGACGTCATGGTCGTGGTCGTGGGCCATGTCACGAGCCTATCGGCAGGCGACGGGGGTTGTGCGCCGCCTGCCGACCCCAGACCACTGATCTTTAACCGCCCGGGGTGCAGGGGGGTCGTCCCCCCGCACGGCTTTGCGGCGGCGGAGCGCTAGCGGAGGGACCGCAAGACAAACTGCATGATGCCGCCGTGGCGGTAGTAGTCGGCTTCGCCGGGGGTGTCGATCCGCACCGTGGCGGTGAAGCGCTTGTCGTCGGCAGTCACCACGACCTCGTTCGGGATACCGCCTTCGTTGATCTTGGAGATGCCCTCGATGCTGAAGACCTCCTGGCCGGTGAGGCCGAGGGACTCGGCGCTCTCGCCGGGCTTGAACTGGAGCGGGAGCACGCCCATGCCGATCAGGTTGGAGCGGTGGATCCGCTCGAACGACTCGACGAGCACGGCGCGGACGCCGAGCAGCGCGGTCCCCTTCGCGGCCCAGTCGCGTGATGAGCCCGAGCCGTACTCCTTGCCGCCGAGGACGACGAGCGGGGTGCCCTCGGCGATGTACTCGCGGGAGGCGTCGTAGATCGACATCTCCTTGCCGTCCTTGACGGTGACGCCGCCCTCGGTGCCCGGCGCCAGTTGGTTGCGCAGCCGGATGTTGGCAAACGTGCCGCGGATCATCACCTCGTGGTTGCCGCGGCGGCTGCCGTAGGAGTTGAAGTCGGCGCGCTCGATGCCGTGCTCGGTCAGGTAGCGGCCCGCCGGGGCGGTGACCTTGATCGCGCCCGCCGGCGAGATGTGGTCGGTGGTGACCGAGTCGCCGAGCTTGGCCAGGACCTTCGCGCCCTGGATGTCGGTCACCGGCGCCGGCTCGGCAGGCATGCCGTCGAAGTACGGCGGGCGGCGGACGTAGGTGGAGTCCGCGGCCCACTCGAACGTGTCGCCGGTGGGGACCTCCATGCCGCGCCAGTTGTCGTCGCCCTTGAAGACGTCGGCGTAGTCGGCGGTGAACATCTCGGCACGGACGGCGCTCGCGACGACGCTGCTGACCTCGTCGGGCGACGGCCAGATGTCGGCGAGGTAGACCGGCTTGCCCTCGGTGTCGGCGCCCAGGGGCTCGTGGTCAAGCTCGATGTCCATCGTGCCGGCCAGGGCGTAGGCGACGACGAGGGGCGGCGACGCCAGGTAGTTCATCTTGACGTCGGGGTTGATGCGGCCCTCGAAGTTCCGGTTGCCCGACAGGACCGAGACAACGGTGAGGTCTTCCTCGTTGACGGCGGCGCTGATCGCCGGCGGGAGCGGGCCGGAGTTGCCGATGCAGGTGGTGCAGCCGTAGCCGACGAGGTTGAAGCCGAGCTTGTCCAGGTACGGGATCAGGCCGGCCCGCTCGTAGTAGTCCATGACGACCTTCGAGCCAGGGGCGAGGGTGGTCTTGACCCAGGGCTTGCTGGACAGGCCCTTTTCCACGGCCTTCTTGGCGAGCAGCGCGGCGCCGATCATCACGTACGGGTTGGAGGTGTTCGTGCAGGAGGTGATCGCGGCGATGACGACGTGGCCGTGGTCGACCGTCGTCTCCGTCCCGTCCTCGAGGGTGACCTTGACCGGGTGGGTCGCGCGGATGTCCTCGGTCTCCCCCGGGTCGGACGCGGGGAACGAGCCGTTGGCGGCGCCCGTGTAGGCCGGCAGCGCGTCGCGGAAGGCGGTCTTGGCGTTGGCCAGCTCGATCTTGTCCTGCGGGCGCTTCGGGCCGGCGATGGACGGGACCACGGTGGACAGGTCGAGGGTGAGCTCCTCGGAGAAGCGCAGCGCCCGGGCCGGGTCGTGCCACAGGCCCTGGGCCTTGGCGTACGTCTCCACCAGGTCGAGCTGGGCCTCGGGACGCCCCGTCAGCCGCAGGTACTCGATCGTCGCGGAGTCGATCGGGAAGATCGCGCAGGTGGAGCCGAACTCCGGCGACATGTTGCCGATCGTCGCGCGGTTGGCGACCGGGACCTGGGCCACGCCGTCGCCGTGGAACTCGACGAACTTGCCGACCACGCCGTGCTTGCGGAGTATCTCGGTGATCGTGAGGACCAGGTCGGTGGCGGTCGTCGCCTGGGGAAGCTGGCCGGTGAGGCGGAAGCCGACGACCCGCGGGATCAGCATCGAGATCGGCTGGCCGAGCATGGCCGCCTCCGCCTCGATGCCGCCGACGCCCCAGCCGAGGATGCCGAGGCCGTTCTCCATGGTCGTGTGGCTGTCGGTGCCGACGCAGGTGTCGGGATACGCCGTGCTCGCCCCGTCTGGCCCGTTGCTCGTCATGACCACGCGGGCGAGGTGCTCGATGTTCACCTGGTGCACGATGCCGGTGCCCGGCGGGACGACGCGGAAGCCGGTGAAGGCGTCCTGGCCCCAGCGCAGGAACTGGAAGCGCTCGCGGTTGCGCTGGAACTCAAGCGCCACGTTCAGGTCGAATGCCTCCG
>JAWWPV010000431.1:0-2861 GCA_033854775.1 Trebonia sp. | reverse complement strand
CCCCTGCGACGAGCCCGTCACCCACTGGGCAGCGCTGCCCACCCTCCCGGGCATGACCGTGCATGGCGTGCTCGGTGAGGAAGCGCATACCGCTCTTCGGAACATCCTGGGTGAGGGAATGCCCGGGAAGTGACGCGGCCCGGCAGGAGTGTTTACGCTCTTCGAAAAGGTCAGGTTCAGGCACAGAAATCGGCCGCGTAATGGCGCCACCGGAGGACACCGTAGATCACCAGCCTTAGTACTCGATCTGGGACGCGTGCCACGCAGGAGTGGACACGTCCAGCAGTCTCTAAGGCTGCCAGCGGAGTGGTCCATGGGTTGTAGCGGTAGACCCAGTCGACGTCGGTCTTCTCTCGCAGCCATTTGTTGGCTCGCGAGGTCAGCTGCACCTTGGAGGTGCGGGACTTACGGGTCGCCTCCAGGCGGCGGAACGCATCGGCGATGCCGGTCCGGCTGTCCGCCTCCGCCACAAGCCGCGACAAGACGGCGGCGTCCTCAAGCGCCATGGCGGCACCTTGTGCCATGTACGGCGTCATGGGATGACATGCGTCGCCGAGCAGCGTGACGTTGCGGTCATGCCATGTCTCAAGCGGGTCACGGTCGGCCAGTGCCCACTTGTGGACGTCCGGACAGGCAGCCAGGACATGCTGCACCTGGGGATGGAAGCCGTCGAACGCCGCGCGGAGGGCGCGCATGTCGCCCTTGGCCGACCATGACTCCAGGGTGAAGCCCGGTTCCGGCTGACTGGTAACGAAGTAAACCTCACTGCGGTCGGGTTTGACGTAGTAGACGACGATGTGCCGGTCTTCGCCCCACCACTTGGTACAGTCGTCGATTTCGTCGCCGCCGAGCAGCTCGGCCGGGAAGGTAGTGCGGTAGGCGATACGCCCGGTGAAGTTGACCTGTTCATCGCCGAATAGAAGGTTTCTGACGAGTGAGTGCACGCCGTCCGCGGCGACCACGGCGTCGTGGACCGCAGTGGTGCCGTCGCCGAAGCCGAGCACCACCGAACCGCCTTTATCCTCCAGTCCGGCAACCTTGTGGTCAAGACGGATGCGTTCCCCGCCCACCACACCGGCCAGCGCGGCGTGCAGGTCACCGCGGTGGGCGAGCAGGTATGGCGCGCCATACTTCTCCTCGGCGCTGCGGCCGAAAATCTGCTCATACTGCACATGGCCGGTACGCCAGTCCCTGTTATTCCACGAACGGGGATAGAACGCCTCGTGTCGCATGCGCTGCTCCAAGCCCAGCCCGCGGAGCACCTGCATCGCGTTGCAGCCGATCTGGATGCCCGCGCCGAGCCGGGTGAACCGCCGCGCCTGCTCGTACACCGTCACGTCGACGCCCGCACGACACAGGGCGGCAGCGGCAGCCAGCCCGCCCATGCCCGCGCCGATGACGGCGACGGAAAGCCTGGCAGTCATGGTCGTCCTCCTCAGGCGGCGGCCCCGTTCCGTGGCCGTCATTTCCCGGCATCCGCCGCGCGGGAACCGAGCACGACCGTCGCGAACGCGTGCACGTCGTCAAGGTGACACTTGCACGGCACAGGGCACCAGCCAAGCCCGTCCCGCCCGAATATTGAGTCATGCGGTCTGAGGCTGTAGTAAGGGCACCGTTCGGATGAAAGGGGTTCGAGGTTTAGCCTTGGGTGTATGACGAGGCCGTTCCGGTTCGCGGCGCAGACGACCCCCGGTGACGGGGAGCAGTGGCTCGGCACCGCCCGGCAGGCGGAGGAACTTGGGTACGCGACCCTGCTGATGCCCGACGGCCTGCAGTTGCTGTCGTCCATGCCCGCCCTGGCGCTGGCCGCCGGCGCGACCACGACCCTGCACGTCGGGAACTTCGTGCTCGCCAGCTCGCTGCGCGCACCGCGCCTGGCCGCGTGGGACGCGCATACGATCTCGGTACTGACCGGCGGGCGGTTTGAGCTCGGCATCGGGGCCGGCCTGCCGCAGGTGGCCGAGCGGGGCGTGGAACTGCTCGGCAACCCGCCCACCACGGCCGGGCAGCGCCTCGCTCTGGCCGGGCAGACCGTCGACGAGCTCCGCGCGCTCGACGGCGACCGCCATACCCCCGTGCTGATGGCCGCGGGCGGGCCGAGATCCCGGGCCGTCGCCGCGGTCAAGGCCGACATCGTCACGCTCGCCGCCGGGCCGCTGGCCACCCGGGATGAGTACCGGGCGCTGGCCGACGACGTGCGCACGCTCGCCGCGGGCCGGGCCGATGACCTTGAGTTCGCCAGCCCCGTCTTCGTCGTCGGCGACGAGCCGCCCCCATGGGCGCTGCGGTTCATGGGTACCGACATGGCCACACTGATCGCCCGTGACTCGCTGCAGATCCTGCGCGGCACACCCCGGCGGATGGCCGACGAACTGCTGCGCCGCCGCGACGACCTCGGGATCAACTACTCGTCGGTCAACGCCGAGTTCCTGAAGGAGTTCGCCCCGGTCATCGAGCTCCTCGACGGCCGCTGACTACCTCATCGACAGCCATCTCATACGAGACCAGGCTCTGACCGCAGGCCGTCAACGCGTGACTTCCGCGGCGCGCTTGAGCTTCCGCCGGCGCACCCGCAGCACGAAACTTTGGGGGCCCGGTCACGGAGTTACTTCCGGAGGGAAGGCCGGGCCTTCACGGTGGAGGCTGCCTCCCACGAGATTCGCAGCAGATTACCTCTGCCTCGAAAATCCAAAAATCTATGGTGGCTGGAGTAGACATTCGGAAGTTTGATGGGTAAGGTTTCTCGCGTAGCCCAGAGAGACAACAGGGCCCGGCAGGGACGAACTGCGGGCAGCAGCAACATTAGTTAGCAGTATCTCGGTGAAGGCGTCGGCTGCGGACGCGCGCACCGGGAAGTTCGG
>JAWWPV010000430.1:0-3667 GCA_033854775.1 Trebonia sp. | reverse complement strand
ACCAGGTCCGCGAGGTCGCGCTCGAACCCCGCGGTCCGCTCGGCGAGGACCCGCTCGGCTTCCGTCGCGTCCTCGGTGAGCTGCTCAGCCGCGTCGTCGGCCGCCGCCCTGAGGCGAGCAGCCTCGTCACGCTCCCGCTCGGCGGCGAGCTGGGCGCGGCGCGCGTCGGCGGCGTCCTGCTCGGCCTGCGCCATCTGCCGCCCGGCCCGCGCCGCGACCGTCGCGATCTCCAGGTCAAGCGCCGCCGGGTCGGCGAGGGAGGCGAGCTCCTCGCCGACGCGCTGGTAGAGCTCGCGCTCCGCGCGAAGCCCGGCGAGCGCCGCCGCGTGCTGCCGCCTGGCCTGCTCAAGCAGGTCGCCGGCGCGCTTCTTCGCACTGGAAAAAGGACTCTGCTCCCGAACGGGCGCGGCTGGCCCTCTACCGCCCCCGCGCCCCTGGTCTCCCGGCGCGAGGCCTCCAGCGGTGCCCCCGCTGGCGACTATGGCGTCGTCATTGAGCGGGTGAGGACTCTCGGCGGCGAAGCTGTCCCGGCCGTCACCGTCGTGGTACCCGGGGGCGGCCGGGCCGCCCCCGGGGCCGCGGGCGGTACCGCTGCGCAGTGCGGCCCAGCGATTGCGGGCGTTGTGCACGGGGCCACTGCCCCCCTCCGGCGGGTCGGCTTGCAGGCAGTACTCCTTCTGCCGGCCCGATCCGGATGCGCGCCCTGGCGCGCGAGGCCGCGTGCAGCCCGGCCAGATACAGAGATCTGCGCTGGGGGAGTCTCCATTACTCACGGATAGTGATTCTATCACTCCTGAAGCTAAGATTGGATTGATAGATAGAGTGAAAGAAAAGATACCCTCGTCCCTTCAGCCACCTCAGTCTTGATACCTTGTCAATATCGTGACTGAGGGGGACTCCCGCACGGACAACGGAAGCGCCGACGCCGCAGTCGCCTGCCTCGCGCGGTATATGCCTAATCGTCCAGGTCCGTGTCCTGGTCATCATCGGACCAGGCTTCCGACTCGGCCATGTCGAGGCCGATGTCAGTCGACCAGTTCAGTGCCCACGCCCTTACCTCGGCGATAAGCTCTGGCCTGGACGTCCACTCGGTAGGTCCCGCCCATCGGAAACGTGACCAGCAGGTGCCCCTTCCGGCCGTCAGCGCAGAGCACCTGAACCGCGAAGCCTGCCGTCCGGTAGCCGGAAGCGAGCGCATCCACGACCTGCTCTACCGGGGCGGCGGTCCCGGTCGCGAAGTCGATGTCCTCGGAGGGGCGCTCCACCAGGCCGTGCGCCTTGACCGCGTACCCGCCGGCGACGGCCAGCCCGTACCGGGAGCAGACGGGGAGCACCGCCTCCACCAGCGCCCTGTGGTCACCGTCGAGCATGGCAGGCCCGTCACCCCTGCCCCAGCTCCGGGAAGCGCTCCTGCCATATTTCCCGCAGCGTGCGCGGCAGCCGCAGCCTGCCCCAGTCACCGCGCAGGAGGCCTGCGTTCAGCCAGCTCGTGTAGTGCTCCCGCGTGACCGCCGAGGTCAGCACCGTCATGTGGTACAGATACCGCTGACCAGGGTCGGCTAGGTCGAAGCGCCGGTCGCCTGACCAGGCCAGGTCGACAGGCAGCTCCACCACGCCGCCACCCGGCCCGGCGAGGCTCTCCAGGGCGGACGGCAGCCTCGCGCCCGCTCCCGCCCAGCGGGACGGCAGCCCGGGCCTGGCATCCGCGCTCTCCATGAACCCCATTATTGCGCGGCCAGAAGCCGCGGCCGAACACGAAACGCCGCCGACATCAAGGTGACCAGTCCGCGCGGCCGGCTATCTCGTTGCTCCGCGGCACAGGATCATGCTTCAATCGCGCCATGCCTCAGGCGTGGGTCCCCGATACTGAGCGGATTGGCTCGTACCTGATCTGCGCTACCCCGCGGACGGGGAGCTCGCTGCTATGCGGGCTGCTGGATTCCACGGGGGTCGCGGGCCATCCGGAGTCCTGGTTCCGCCGGCAGGGCGAGCAGGAGTTCGCCAGCTGCTGGGGCGTCGCCGACCCGTCCGACGGCACCTTCGGCTACGTTGACTACCTTCGCGCGGCGGTCGCGGCCGGGAGCACGGCCAACGGCGTCTTCGCCGCCAGGATCATGTGGGGGACGATGGACGAGGTCATCGCCCACCTCGCTCCCGTCTATCCGGGCTATGCGGGATCGCGCGCGGACCTGCTGAGCGTCGCGTTCGGCAGCGTCCGCTTCGTCTACCTGCGGCGCGCCGACGTGGTCGCGCAGGCCGTCTCCCTGCTGCGCGCAGAGCAGACGGGCGTCTGGACCGAGACGGCCGACGAGCGGCAGGAACCGGCAGGAGAACCGGGCTTCGACTTCGGCCAGGTCCGCGAGCGGGTCCGGCTGATCGAGGACCACAACGCCGCGTGGCAGCAGTGGTTCGCAGCCGAGGGCATTCAGCCTTACCTGGTGCTGTACGAGGACCTCGAGGTCGATCCTGTCCGCATCGCCCGCGGCGTGCTCGGCTTTCTCGGACTTGACCTCCCCGTCGGCCGCGAGATCACCATTCGGCACAAGCGCCTCGCGGACGAGCTCAACGCGCGCTGGATCGAAAGCTACCATCGCTGCGAGAGCGGATGCGGTGGCTGATCCCCGGGAAGGCGTTGCGGCTGACGGGACGATCGTGACGGGCGCGGACCGCGGCCGGGTGCCTGCGGCGTTCGAGCCCGTCCTGGCCGGCGACACCGACCCCGCCTACGGCAACCGGGTATTCCTGCGCCACTACTGCGTCCACCTGGCCGGCCAGGACCCGTCCGCCGCGCTCCCGGCCTTTCCCGCGGATGCCAGGGCTGCCCGCGGCTTCAACGGCGACATCGCCCGGTTCTGGCGGAAATGGCGGCGGGCGCTGAAGTCAGGCCCCGTGCCCGCAGAGGTGCTGGGGCTCCGTGCGGCCCGCAAGACCCTGCTGGCTGTCGCCGGCCTCGTAAGCGTCCGCGACCGCGCCTGGACGACCGACCGCGCGCGGGCCGCGCGGCGCTGGGGTGAAATCGAGCCGGGCCTCGCCGCCCCGCTTGGCCAGCTGCTGTCCTGGGCGTCGGCGGAACGCCGCCCCGCACCCGGAGAAGTCCAGACGGCGCTCGCGGACGACGGTATCGCCGCCGCAGTCGCCGAGCGGTTCGCCGGCATGATCGGGCTCTGGCCAGACGACGACTGAGAAGGCGTGACGAGCGCAACCGGCCAACCTCACGGAGACACCGTGCCCCGGCCGCAATACTGAGACGAGACCGCAGAACAGTCAGGAAAGGCTGCCATTTGTGAGACCCGTCGACCACCATGAGTCTCACTCGACCTGGCCATCACCGATCGGAACGGATTGGCGAGCGCCACGGCGGCAGGACACCGACTACGCGCTCCCCGCCGAGACCGCCGCGCTGATCAGGGAGGCGGTGCCGGAGAACACGGCGCTCGCGTACCAGTCGCGCTGGCGGTCATTCGAGGCGTGGTGCCGCGACGCGGGCCGGGTCGCGCTGCCGGCGACCGCGCAGACCGTGGCGGCCTACCTGACCTACCTGGCGGTCGACCGGGGGCTGAAGGCGACCACGGCCGACGCGCACCTGACGGCTATCCGCGCGGTACACCGCGGCGCTGGGGCGGCGCCGCCCGACCCGCTCACCGCGCGGAAGGTCGTCGTCGCCACG
>JAWWPV010000429.1:0-3665 GCA_033854775.1 Trebonia sp. | reverse complement strand
CCACACGGGTTCGGATCCGAAGGCTGGCAGGCTGCTCGTCGCGACCCCGATCCTCGGGGACCCGAACTTCAAGCGCGCCGTGGTGCTCATCGTCGAGCACGAAGACGTCCAGGGGACTCTCGGCGTCGTGCTGAACCGGCCAACCACGATCGGTGTCGGCCAGGTGCTTGAGCAGTGGACGGATCTGGCCACCGAGCCCTCCGTGGTGTTCCGCGGCGGCCCCGTGGCGCCGAACAGCGCCCTCGCCCTTGCCCTGATCCCCGGCAAGGACGAGCCGGTCGGCTGGCGAGCGCTCGACGGTGCCCCCGCCCTGGCCCGGCTCGGCCTGCTCGACCTGGACGCGCCGCCCCGGCTGCTCGAACCCGCCATCTCCAGCATGCGCGTGTACGCGGGCTACTCCGGCTGGTCGCCCGGCCAGCTTGAGGCGGAGATCGACGAGGGCGCCTGGTACGTGCTCACGGCCCAGCCGGGCGACGTGTTCGCCGCCGACCCGGACCGCCTCTGGCGCCAGGTCCTGCGCCGCCAGGACGGCGACATGGCCTTCCTCGCCACCTACCCCGACGACCCAACCCTCAATTAACTCCCGGGGGGGCGACCCCCCGTACCCCCCGATGTCCGGCTCGGGGGGACGCGCGCGGCGGGCCGCCGGCCCCCGGCCGAGACGGTAAGCTTGAGAACGTGAGCACCGAAGTAATGCCAGACAGCGACCTGAAGGTTCATGAGGACCGCAAGGTCGATACGTCTCATGGCGATCACGAGCGGTTCGCGCACTACGTCGACAAGAACGACATGATGAACGCCGCTGTCTTCGGCACGCCCATCAAGGCGCTGTGCGGCAAGGTCTGGGTGCCGAGCCGGGATCCGCAGAAGTTCCCCGTGTGCCCAGAGTGCAAGGAAATCTACGAGTCGCTGCCGCCGGGCGACGACAACAACGAAGAGTAGTGTCGGCCCTCGTAGAGTCAGCCGCATCCGTTCTGAATCCTGATCTTCCAGTTCTTCGCGGCTGGCAGAAGGCTGCTTACGCAGAGTATTTTCGAGTTACTAAGCGTGATTTCCTGCTCGTCGCGACGCCAGGTGCGGGAAAGACGGCCTATGCGCTGACGATCGCCAAGGAACTGCTGACCAGGCGCGAGGTCCTGGCGGTCACGATCGTGACGCCCACGGAGCACCTCAAGTACCAGTGGGCCCAGGCCGCGAAGAAGTTCGGGATCGCGATCGACCCGTCGTACCGGAACGCCCAGGGCAAGGCAGGCGCCGACTTCCAGGGCGTCGCCGTCACCTACGCGCAGGTCGCGGCGCATCCCGCGCTGCACAGGGGGCGCACGGAGAACCGCACGACCCTGGTCATCTTCGACGAGGTCCACCACGCGGGCGACGCGCTCTCCTGGGGCGACGCGGTGAAGGAGGCGTTCGACCCGGCCAAGCGCAGGCTCGCGCTGACCGGGACGCCGTTCAGGTCGGACGCGAACCCGATCCCTTTTGTCACCTACGTCCCGGAGGCGGACGGCGCCAAGCGGTCCGCCTCTGACTTCGTCTACGGCTACGGGCCGGCGCTGACCGACGGCGTGGTCCGGCCGGTGATCTTCCTCGCCTACTCCGGTGAGATGCACTGGCGCACCAGGGCAGGCGACGAGATCAGCGCGACTCTCGGCACCCCCATGACCAGGGACCAGATCGCGCAGGCCTGGCGGACGGCGCTTGACCCGAGCGGCGACTGGATCCAGCGGGTACTCGAGGCCGCCGACAAGCGGCTCACCGAGGTGCGCCGGGGGATGCCGGACGCGGGCGCCATGGTGATCGCCTCTGATCATGAGACGGCGCGCGCCTACGCGGCGCTGCTGCGGCGGATCAGCGGCGAGCGGCCGGCCGTGGTGCTGTCCGACGACCCCACCGCGAGCAGGAAGATCTCCACGTTCGCCCAGTCGACGGCGCGCTGGATGGTGGCGGTGCGCATGGTGTCCGAGGGCGTCGACGTGCCCCGGCTGGCGGTCGGGGTGTACGCGACCAGCGTGTCGACGCCGCTGTTCTTCGCCCAGGCGGTCGGCCGGTTCGTCCGGGCAAGGAAGCGCGGCGAGACCGCGTCGGTGTTCGTCCCGTCCGTCCCCACGCTGCTCGGCTTCGCCGCCGAGCTTGAGGCCGAGCGTGACCACGTGGTCCGCTTCCTCGACCGTGACCCCGAGGCGGAACTCGAAGAGGCGCAGCGGGAACGGAAGACCGCCGGCGACATGGAGCTCGCCGGCCGGTCGATCGAGGTGCTGAAGGCGTCGGCCACGTTCGACCGGGTGCTGTTCGACGGCGGTGAGTTCGGCACGGCGACCGAGGCGGGCTCGCCCGAGGAGGATGACTACCTCGGGCTGCCAGGCCTGCTCGAACCCGATCAGGTGGCGACGCTGCTGCGCAAGCGCCAGGCGGCGCAGCTCGCGGCGCGCTCGGCCGCCACGGCGGCGATGACGGTATCGCCGGGGGAGGGTGGCCCGGCGGACGGCGGCCTGTTCGCCGTGCCAGGCGGGGCCGTGCCAGGCGGGGCAGCGAAGGAGCCCGAGCCGAAGCCGCCGACGGTGAGCCGCGAGCAGCTCGCCGCGCTCCGCAAGGAGCTGAACGGCCTGGTCGGCGCCTGGTCCCACCGCACCGGCCAGCCGCACGGGGTGATCCACAACGAGCTGCGCAGCTCCTGCGGCGGCCCGGCCCTCCCGCAGGCCTCGGCGGAGCAGATCAAGGCCAGGATCGACAAGATCCGCCAGTGGGCCCTGTCTCGTCGCTTATCGGGCCTTTATCAGGCTTGCCCCTTATGTCCCGGTTCCGGCGTCCTTAGCTCCCGGCCCCGGCGTTTTGCGCAGTCTTCGCAACATCGGCTTGGTGGGCCGCGTTAGCTCTCTGACCAGGCACGATGCCCGCCGGAACAGCCCGCAAAGCGGACACTGGTTCAAAGTGAGAACACCATGGTGCGGTCCTAGGCGTACCGATGCATTAACCCCGCTTTCGCGGGCGCCCAACACGAAGGAGTGCAGCGATGAGCGCTGATGCATCCGCCTCCAGCCTGGTTCCGGCTCAGGCCAAGACGGAACAGGAACTGCCCGCCACGCCGGAGCCCACCGAAGCCTCGGGGTCGGCTCCGCTCCTCGGCGACCCGATGATGCTCGGCCTGCCGTGCTTTATCGTCGGCTCCGTCTCGCTCGGGCTGGCGCTGATCGGCGTGGTCCCGGCCGCGGCCATCGGCGCGGCCATCCCGATCATCCTCACCGCCACGGCGATCGGCCTGTTCCTGGCGACGATCTGGGCCGCGTCGCTTGGCCAGAGCGCGGTCGCCAGCGTGTTCGGCATCTTCGCCGGGTTCTGGCTCAGCTACGCGGTGCTCGTGCTCGGCCTCACCCACAACTGGTTCGGCATCTTGCCGGCCTCGGTGCAGGCCACCCAGGAGCTGTTCCTGATTGCCTGGCTGGTGGTGATGGTCATGCTTACGCTCACCACGCTGCGGCTGCCGGCCGCCTACACGGCAGTCTTCTTCCTCGTCTCCGTGGCCTTGCTGCTGGTGTTCCTGGGCGTCAACGAGACGTCGACCAACCTGCTCAAGGCGGGCGGGTACGTCGCCCTGGTGTTCGCCGCGATCGGCGCGTACCTGTACGCCTCCAGCGCCGCGGTGGCCACCGGCGGGCAGCCGCTCCCGC
>JAWWPV010000428.1:0-5888 GCA_033854775.1 Trebonia sp. | reverse complement strand
GCTGCATGTCACCGACCGGCATCCCGGTTTCGCGCAGCCTGGTGATGAGCGTGAGCCAGTCCAGGTCCGCGTCGCTGAACCGGCGCCGCCCGTCCGTGCCCCGCGCGACCGGGCCGATGAGGCCGATGCGCTCGTACCAGCGCAGCGTGTGCTGTGACAGGCCGCATTTGCCTGCCGCCTCGCTGATGCTCCAGGTAGTCACGCTTACGAGCCTAGGAGTTAGAGTGCGCTCTAACGCAAACGGGCCTCGCGGCGCTCGCCGGCCTCGGCCGACGGTACCGCTGGCTCGGCCGCCCGGGCCCGGGCCCGGCGGCCGCTCACCAGGGAGGCGACCGCGACCACGGTCAGCACGGCGGTGATGAAGGCAGGCGCCGACCAGACGGGGAACTCCCAGACGTCGGCCAGCAGCAGCTTGGCGGCGACCGCCGCGAGGATGACGGCCAGCCCGGGCTGCAGGAAGCGGAGCCTGGCGGCCGCCCCCGCGAGCAGGAAGTACAGCGCCCGCATGCCAAGCAGCGCGAACACGTTCGACGTGTACACCACGAAGGGGTCGGTGGTCACCGCGAGGACCGCCGGGATCGAGTCGACGGCAAAGATGACGTCGGTGGTCTCGACGACCACCAGGGCAACCAGCAGCGGGGTGGCCAGCAGGCGGCCCCGCTGCTTGCCATGGTGGTCGGCGCGGAGCACGAACCGCTGGCCGTGCAGCTCGCCGGTGACCGGCAGCCACCGCCGCAGGAGCCGCAGCACGCGCGGGTGCTCCGGCGCGGCATGGGTGCCCCCGCGCAGCATGTTGAACGCGGCGAGGAGCAGCACGGCGCCGAACACGTAGATGACCGGGTGCACGGCCTCAAGCAGCGAGATGCCCGCGGCGATGAACGCGGCCCGCATCAGCAGCGCCCCGATGATGCCGAACATGAGCACCCGGTGCTGGTAGCGCGCCGGGATCGCGAACGCGGAGAAGACGGCGGCGAACAGGAAGATGTTGTCGACCGACAGGCTCTTCTCGATCAGGTACCCCGCCAGGTAGGCCTGGGCGGTTCCGCCGCCCGCCCAGGCCCATACCAGGCCGCCGAAGCCGAGTCCGATGACGATCCAGACCGCGCTCCAGGCGCCGGCTTCGCGCAGCGACACCTCATGGGCCCTGCGGTGCAGGACGAACACGTCCAGGGCCAGCATCGCGATCACGAAGGCGAGGAACGCGGCCCACGCCCATACCGGGACAGTCAACGCTGGCCTCCGCGCCGCCGCGGGGCCCCGCGCGTCAGCGGGCCGCTTCCGTCGGCGGCAGCAGCCCTGCCTCGCTGAGCATGGACCGGGCGCGGTCGACGGTGCCCCCGCGCGCGATCAGGTCGTAGCGGGTGGCGACCAGCTGGCGCACGGAGCTGAAGTCGCGCTGGCCCTTGGTACGAGCGTGGGCTACGTAGCCGAAGGCGGCTCCCCAGCCCGCGCCAAGGGCGGCGCCGGTCGCGGCGACCGCGAGGAAGGAGTGCCCGGACGTGAACAGCCCGACCAGTATCCCGAACAGCAGGCCTGCCCACAGGCCGCTCAGTGCGCCCGCGCTGGCGGCGCGGCCGCTGGTGAGCCGGCCCGTCACCCGTTCGACGAGCCGCAGCTCGGATCCGACAATGTCGAGCTGCTCGACCGGGAAGCCGTCGTCGGAGAGCCGGTCGACCGCCCGCTGGGCGGTTTCGTAGTCGTCGAAGCGCGCGACCGTGTTCCACGCAGCGCTGACCGGATCTAGCGGCCGCACCCTGCTTCCTAGCATTGCAGCGTCCCTTCCGTTCCCTGTTGTTCACGAAATCCAGGCTCGCCGGCGGGTATGCAGGGGCGGTCGGTGCCGGGTGGAGAACCGATGGAGACCGTCTCCATCTCGGCTGCACCACCCGTACACGGGACCTCCCCGCCCGCGGGGCACTACTGGGGGGACAGTCGGAAACACCAGACGCGAGGTGACGAGATGGCATGGGTGGCGCTTGTTGCCGCCGGGTTGTTCGAGACCGCTTTCGCCGTGTGCCTGAAGCTGAGCGACGGCCTGCGGGCGCTGTGGCCGACGGTGGGCTTCGCGGTATCCGCGCTGATCAGCTTCGGGCTGCTGACCATCGCGCTGCGCGACCTTGAGGTGGGGCCCGCCTACGCGGTATGGACCGGCATCGGCGCCGCGGGGGCGGCGGCGGTCGGCATGATCTTCCTCGACGACGCGGTCTCGACCGTGAAGCTCGTCTCGATCGCCCTGATCCTGGCCGGCGTGGTGGGGCTCAACCTGTCTGGCGTGACATAGTAATCGCGCGCTCGCCTCCGGGCGCTCCAAGCCCTTCGGCTCGCGCGGCATTGGCGCCCGCGCGCTTGCGGCGGCGTGCTAGCAGGCGGCGGATGACCTCGATCAGGGCGCTGATGGCGATCGAGGCGCCGAAGGCGATGACGAGCCCCGCCCACGGGTTGTCCTCGAAGGCCTGGCCGCCGACGCGGCCGATGAAGAACGCGTAGAGCGCCCAGATGACGGCGGCCACCGCGGTCGCGGCGACGAAGCGCCGCCGCGGGTACCCGGTGAGCCCGCAGGTGAGGGTCACGGCGGTGCGGCCGCCCGGGATGAACCGGCAGGCCACAATGAGCTGCGGGCCGAACTTGTCGAGCGACCGCTCCGCCCACGCGCGGGCCTTCACGCCCTTCTGCGTGGCGAAGAACCTGCGCTCCACGGCGGGACCGAAGCGGCGGCCGAGGAGGTAGCAGAGGTTATCGCCGATGAAGGCGCCCGCGGCCGCGCAGCCGACGAGCAGCGCGATGCGCGGGTCGGCGCTGCCCGCGGTCGCGACGCCGAGGGCGATGACCGCGCTCTCACTCGGCAGCACTGGGAAGATCGCGTCAAGCGCCGGGATGACGAAGGCGATCAGGTATGAGAGCACCGAGCCGACCTGGAGGCTGGCGAACGCGCTCATCGGCGCCCGGCCCCAGTGGTTGCCGCGCGAGCGCCCGCCGTCAGGGTGCCCGTGGCGGCACCGGCGCAACGGGCGCAGTACCTGGACTCGGGCGCGGCGACGAGCCGCGTGTCAGAGAGCTGGGCACGGCACTGCTCGCACCGCCCGAAAACCCCGGCCGCCACCCGGCCGAGCGCGTCCTCGGTGTCGGCGAGCCGCTGGCGCGCGGCGACGGCCCGGCGGAGCAGCCGGCGAGCGTCCCTGTCCTCGATGCCGCCAGCGGCGGCCCCGTGGTACGCCATGGACAGCTCCGTGACCTCCTGCAGCCGGATCCGCCAGCGCGTCTCAAGGATGGCTCGCCACCGCGGTGCGAACCTTCCGTCGTCTTCTCGTCGCATTGCGCTCCTCTGCTGGGTTAGCGGTCGTGCCGCCGCCTGCCGGACGGCGGCCGCGGTGCGGACCGGCGTGCACGGAGCAGGCGGGCGCACAGCACCACCAGGCAGATGGCGAAGATGATCCACGGCGCCAGCACGATGAGGTCGCTTCCGGTCATCAGGCCTGCCTTATGCTGCGGTGCTAGTGGTATCCCTGTGCTGTCCCAGTGCACCCTGGATGAGTGCCTGCCCGGTGCAGTTGTCATGGTGACGGTGTGGAGGCGCGCGATGCGGCGGCGACGGCCCCATGAAGGAAGGCAGGGCGTGATGGCAGCCACGGTGCTGGTGGTCGAGGACGAGCGCAAGCTGCGGGACTTCATCAGGTCGTACCTGGAGCGCGCTGGCTTCACGGTGCTCTCCACCGGCTCGGGCGCGGAAGCGATCACCATGGCGACGGACGCCGCGCCTGACCTCGTGGTCCTGGACCTCGGCCTGCCGGACGTGCCCGGCGAGACCGTGGCCAGGGAAGTGCGGGCGATGTCACCGATTCCCATCCTGATGCTGACGGCGAGGGCGGCCGAGGAGGACCGCATACGCGGGCTCGAGCTCGGCGCGGACGACTACGTGACCAAGCCGTTCAGCCCGCGTGAGCTGGTCCTGCGGGTGCAGGCGATCCTGCGCCGTGGCGGGCAGGGCGTCGCGGCGCAGGGCGTCGCCAGCTACGGCGGGGGAGTCCTCGTGATCGACGAGCCACGGCGGACCGTGACCGTGCGCGGCGCGCAAGCCCAGCTCACGCCCACCGAGTGGGGGATACTCGGCACGCTGGCGACGGTCCCGGGGCGGGTCTACTCCCGCTTCGAGCTGATCAACAAGGTGCGGGGATACGAGTTCGAGGGCTACGAGCGCACGGTCGACTCGCATGTGAAGAACCTCCGCCGCAAGATCGAGGACGACCCGGGGAACCCGGCCGTCATCCTGACCGTGCTCGGCGGCGGCTACCGGCTCGGCCTGTCGCGCGATGACTGACGCCCCGCAGCCGCGGCGGCCGCCCCGTCCCGGGCCGCCTGATCCTCCGCGCGCCCCGGGCGGCGGCCATCGCGGCAGTACCCTGGGGCTGCGGCTGGCGCTCGCCTTCCTCGGTGTGGCCCTGGCGGCCATCGCGCTCATCGCCGTACTCACCGCGGTCTTCTCCGCTGTCGACGTGTCCTCGCTGGCGAGCCGGCAGCGCAACGAGCTGGCCGGCGCGTTCGCGGTGGCGGCGCGCAGCTCCTGGGAGCAGAACCAGGGCTGGGTGAGTGCCGACCTCGCGCCCGTCCTCGACCAGGCCGAGCAAGCCGGCGTGCAGCTTCAGGTGCGTGACGACGGAGGCCGCACCGTGGCGGCCACCAGCGGCTTCACGGCGCCGGCAGGTCCCACGGCCAGCGCGCCCGTGCTGGTCAGCGGGCACCAGGAGGGCTCGGTGCTCGTCGGCCTGACCGAGTCAGGCCTCGGTGCCGCCGACGCGATCCTGCGGACCGCGCTGCTGCGGGCCATCGCCGGGGCCGCCGGGCTCGCCGCCCTGCTCGCGCTCGTTACCGGCCTGGGAGTCTCCCGGCGGATCACCCGTCCGGTCGCCCGGCTGATCTCGGTGACCCGCGCGATGGCCACCGGTGACCGGTCCTCGCGTGCGGGCGAGATCAAGGCGCCCGGTGAACTTCGCGAGCTCGCCGCCGCGTTCGACCACATGGCGGACACGCTCGACTACGAGGACAAGATCCGCAGGGACCTGGTCGCGAGCGTCACCCATGAGCTGCGCACGCCGGTCGCCGTGCTCCAGGCCGGGCACGAGGCCCTGCTCGACGGCGTCACCGAGCCGGGTCCGGCGGAGCTCGGGTCGCTGCGTGACGAGGTGCTCCGCCTGGCCCGCATGGTGGACGACCTGCAGACGATGGCCGCCGCCGACGCCGCCGTCCTCCAGTTGACGCGAGAGCGGCACGACCTCGCCGATATCGCGGCGTCCGCGGCCGACAGCCTGGCCCGCAGGTTCGAGACGGCGGAGGTCGCGCTCGACCGCCAGCTGGCCCAGGCGCCGGTGCTCGCCGACGAGCGGTGGATGCACCAGGTGGTCACCAACCTGCTCGGCAACGCGCTCAAGTTCACCCCGGCCGGCGGTACCGTCACGATCCGGACCAGGCAGGACGGCCCAAGCGCGGTGCTCGAGGTCGCGGACACCGGCGTCGGCATCCCGGCCGGCGAGCTGCCGCGTATCTTCGACCGGTTCTGGCGCGGCCAGGCGGCCGCCCAGACGTCCGGCAGCGGAATCGGCCTCGCCATCGCGGCCGAGCTGACGTGGGCGCACGGCGGCACGCTCACCGCCGCGAGCGAGCCAGGTGAGGGCACGCGCCTCACCCTCACCCTGCCTGGCCAGGAAACATGATCGGGCTGATCAGGTAGGGCCTGCGGCCTGAGCCGGGTTGGTTTGCGCCAGGGCCACGGCAATCGCCAGCCCGAGGCCGGCTGAACCGCCAATTACCAGCGATACCTGCGGCACGCCCACGCCGACACCCAGGCACTCGCCGGGGCGCTGGCCGCCGCGCGTCCGCGCGACCAGATCACGCTC
>JAWWPV010000427.1:0-6312 GCA_033854775.1 Trebonia sp. | reverse complement strand
AACGGATGGCTTAGGCGCCAGCCAGCCAGCGGGCGATCCTGTCCCACAGCAGCGCCCTGGTGCCGGCGAAATTGTGCATGTGGCTCATCCGCGCAGTCCGCACCAGGGTGAAATCGGGCACCCGCGGGTAGCCGGCCAGTTCCAGGGCGGGATCGGCTATCACGTCGCGCTCGCCGATCCCCACCAGAACCGGCACATCGATCATGGCGGCCTCATTCGCCACCACGCCGGGGCTGCACATCGCCGCCGCGCACACCGGGCGCGTCCGCGAGCGCCAGGGCACGGTGACCGCGGACGGCGTCCCGGCTGGCGGGCCGAGGGCCGCGTCGAGGTCGGCGTCCAGGAGGGGGACTGGCACGTCGTCGTAGAAGTAGGTGTGGCGCTTCTCCTCGCGGGTGAAGGGCCTGGACGGCGGGCTGGCGACCGGGTCCTGCCCGCGGGAGGGGAACCGGATGTCCAGCACGCCGCCCCCGGTCAGCGCGGGATACGCCGTGTGGCGGGCGCTGAAGCCGAGCAGAACGAGTTCCGCGAAGCAGCGCCGTCGTGCCTGCTGGGCGATCAGCAGGCAAGCACCCATCGAGTGGCCAAGCCCGGCCAGCCGCGGCAGCTCGGCCCCGGCGAGGCTGTCGGTGAGGGCACCGTCGCGCCAGCGGCGGCAGAATTCCGTGACCGCGGCGGCGTTCGCGTCGGCCAGCATCTCGATCGTCTGGTCGGCGCGGTCGGGCAAGGCGCTGCTGTCACCGACGCCGAGGTGATCAACGGCGACCAGGCCGATCCCCCGCGCGGTCAGGTGCTCCGCCTGGCTGTAGCCGGCGTAGCCGGGGAACTGAAGGTCGAAATAGCCCCTGCCCAGAGCGCCGCCGGGATAGGCGAAGACCAGGACCTCCGGTGGCCGGGCATCGGGCAGGTGCACGGTCATCGCCAGCTCGGCGTCGTCGGGAAGCCCGGGGTCGGCACCCACCGCTACCCGGATGTCGAACTTGGCCATCAGGGTCTCCTCGCGGTAAATGTCAGCGCCCCCGGGTTCGCCCGGCAAGCACGTCACGCGGTGGAGTCGGGCGCTTGACAGGCCAAGGACGGACCAAATAGGCTCCCAACCGAGCGCCCGGTCGATCAGGAGAATATCATGAACGAGGTCGAGGACCACCTCCCTTCCCTGCGATCAACCGAGGGCGCCGAACCGTTCGGGTACTTCGACCAGCTGCGGGCGCATGAACCGGTGCACTGGGACAGCGGGATGAACGCCTGGGTGGTCACTAGCTACGACCTGGCCCGCCAGGTGATGCGGCAAGACGAAAAGGCCTTCCGCCATCCGTTCTCCGACATGAAGACCCCGGCGATGGTGGCCACGCAGGGCGGCCCGCGCGGGCGGAACTTCCAGCACGGTGAGACCCACGGCCGGATGCACCGGTGGATCTTGCGCCAGTTCCATCCGCGGCTGATCCCGGCGTGGCGCACTGAGCTCATCCGCCCGATCGCCGACGAGCTGATCGGGCGATTCTCCGCCGCGGGTCACGTTGACCTGGTGACGGCGCTGGCGAACCCGCTGCCCGTCCGGGTCATCGCCGCGATGCTCGAACTGCCGTGGCGTGATGACGACTGGATCGCCCGCTGCCGTCGGCTCATGGACGAGAAGGACGCGTACCTGCAGAGTCAGGGGCAGGCGGAGGACCCGGAACTGGCCCGGCAGACCATCCGGGCGATGGAAGAGCTGAACGACCTGCTACGGCCGTTCGTCCGTGACCGCCGGTCCGGCGAAGGCACCGATTTCATCAGTCGGTGCTGGCAGGCCGGGCCGGACATGCTCCCCGACTGGAACGATGAGGACACCCTCGGGATGGTCACCGGCATGTTCTTCGCGGGCAGCGACACCACCGCGCACACGATCGCCAACGGCTTCCACCTCATGCTGAACGACCCGGATCTCGTCGCGCAGTTGCGGGCCGGCGGCGCCGCCGCGATCGACGCGTTCACCGAGGAGACGTTGCGGCTGCACGGCGCGGTCCAGTTCCGGCTCCGGCGGGCCAACGAGGACGTCGAACTGGGCGGCGTCAAGATCGCCAAAGACGAGACCGTCCTGAACCTGCACGCCGCGGCCAACCGGGACTCCGCCGCCTGGCCGTGCCCGCACGAGGTGAAGCTCGACCGCGAAGGCCCGGCCCGTCCGCGCGATCACCTGGCCTTTAGCATCGGTCCGCGGCTGTGCGCCGGCGCGGCGCTCGCCCGCGCCGAAATCCAGGAAGTCGTCGCGGCGGTACTCGAATGGTTCCCGGACCTGCACGAGGACGAGAGTCGCGGGCCAGCGCACGAGCGGTACTCAGGATTCGCCCTGCGTTCGTGGTCGCCCGCCTACGCCCGGTTCACGCCGGTCGAGCCGTGACCGGGCCGGGACGGCGGCCGTGGTAGACGTGATTGTCGGGCGGGTCGATGATTTCCCGGTCGGAACCACACGCGTGGTCACCGCGGCGAACCGGCGGATCGCGGTGTTCCGGACCAGGACCGGTTTCTACGGACTGCGTGACGTCTGCCCGCACCAGGGCGCAGCCTTGTCGAAGGGCACCCTGCTCGCGTCGGTCCAGGCCACCTCGCCCGGTTGCTACGACTACCGTGCCGACCGCGAATACATCCGCTGTCCCTGGCACGGCTGGGAATACGAACTTTCCAGCGGCAGGTCAGCCTTCGATCCACAGGGAAACCGGGTGGCAGTCTACCCGGCGTCCGTGATGGCGGGCGGCGAACTGGAAGGCGCGGCCAGCGGCAGCGACAGCCCGCCGGCCGAGGCCGCGCTCGTCGGCGAAACGTATCCGGTCGTGATCGACGACGAGTACGTCGTGCTCCGGGTCTGAGGGATATCCCGGTCGTCGAACCAAGGTGAGGTGCACTGTCATGACACAAGTGGCCGAGGAACTCGTCAAGCCGTCGCCCGGGCAGCAAGCCGGGGTGATCGACTTCGACGTGCACAACGCGCTTGCCTCGGACGCGGAGTACAAGCGGTATCTCCCGGCGCGCTGGCACCGCACCTGCGATGAGGGATCGCGTGTCGGGTCCGCCCGCTGGATGCAGTTCGGCGCCGCCCGGCTCGGCGTGTTCCGGGCGGACGCCTGGCCTGCCTCCGGCCCGCCCGGCTCCGACCTGGACTTGATGCGCGAGCAGCACCTGGACCGGTACGGGATCAGGCACGCGGTCCTGCACCCGGTGCTCGAGACAATGGCGGCCCGCCAAGACGGCGAGGCCGGGCTCGCGCATTCGGCGGCGTTCAATGACTGGATGGCCGACCGCTGGCTTGACCGCGATTCCCGGCTCCTCGCGGGCATCACCGTGCCGTTCGAGGACGGCGCGCGCTCGGCGGCCGAGATCGAGCGGGTCGCCGACGACCTGCGCTTCGTGAAGGTCGTGCTGACCGTGGCCACCCGCGAAGTGCTGGGGACCGCACGCTACTGGCCGATCTTCGAGGCCGCGCAGGCCTACGGACTGCCCATCACCCTGCATGTCGGCGGCTACGGTTCAGCCACTCCGACAGGAGCCGGCTGGGCCAGCTTCCATGTCGAGGCGCACACCAACTGGGCCCTGCCGTACGCGTCCCAGGTCGTCAGCCTGGTTTCAAGCGGTGTCTTCGATCACTTCCCCCGGCTCCAGTTCATCCTCGAGGAAGGCAGCCTGGGCTGGCTGCCTGCCCTGATGTGGCGGATGGACCGGGCCGCACACGTCCTGCAGGACCGCATGTCACATCTGCCCCAGCTGCCCTCGGCGATCGTACGGGAGCATTTCTGGATGACCACTCAGCCGCTTGACGAACCACCCCGGCGCGGTCAGCTGGTCGAGATGCTCGACATGGTGGGTATGCCCGAACGGATCCTGTTCTCAAGCGACTACCCGCACCATGACTTCGACGCGCCCGACCGGGTGCTGCCTGCCTCGCAGGTGGGGCGGCCAATGCGCGGCGCGGTCATGGCGGGCAACGCCACCCGCCTCATCGCCCGTTCGCGGGCCGGCGCCCAGACCGGAGCGGGCGATGAACGCGGGCCGAGGGGCAGGCAATCCGGTGATCGTTGACGCGGACGTCCACTGCCCCAGCCCGCGGTCACAGGACCTGCTGCCGTATCTCGACGATCACTGGCAGGAGTACATTCGCTGGACCCATTTCGCGCCGCGTTCGGCCGGGCAGGTCTACCCGTCATGGACGGGAATGGCGTTCGGCACGGCGTCCGAGTCGGCTGACGCGGCATTTCGTGACACGCTCGAGCGGGACGTCTTCCCGGCGGCAGCGGCCGCCGTCGTGCAGGCTTACTTCGCGGTCGAGTCGATCATGCACCCCTACCTCGCGCCCGATCTGGCCACGGCGGCCAACCGCTGGCTGGCGGCGCACTGGCTGGACCACGACCCGCGGCTGCGGGGAAGCGCAATGGTTGCCCCCCAGTTCGCCGACTCGGCCGCCGCTGAGGTGGCCCGCATCAGCGGCGACCCGCGGTTCGTCCAGGTCCTGGTGCCAGCCCGGGCGATGGAACCATACGGAAGTCACCGGTACTGGCCGCTGTGGCAGGCGGCGGCCGAGCACGACCTGGCCGTCGGCGTGACCTACGGCGGCTCGGTGCCGACCCCGGGCAACGCGGTGAACTGGATGGAAACCTTCTTCGAGGAGTACGCCACCGGGACGCAGCCGTTCGCCACCCATATCACCAGCCTTGTACTGAACGGCGTGTTCGAGCGCTGGCCGAACCTGCGCTTCGTGTTCATCGACAGCGGGTGGACATGGCTGCCCGCCCTCTGCTGGCGGCTGGACAAGGAGTGGAAGGAAGGCCGCCAGGAAGTCCCTTGGGTCAAGGAACCACCGTCGGAGTACGTCAAGCGGCACATGCGATTCACCACGGCTCCGTCGGACGGACCAGCCAAGCCGGAGCACCTGCCCCGGCTGGTCGAGCACCTGCCGTTCAGGGACATGCTGCTGTACTCAAGCGACGCGCCCCGGCAGGACGCCCAGGACTTCCGGCTCCTCGCCGCCGCCCTCGACCCGGCCGGCCGGGACTGCGTGCTCGGCTCGAACGCGGTGCAGGTCTACCGGCTGGCTCCGCTTGACGCCGGCGCTGCCAGCCGCTGACCTCAGCCGGGCGGCCGGGACAGCGGTCGGCCTGAAGACCGCACGAACACGCCCAACGGCGAACGATGGAGGGACACCTGCCATGCAGATCGGGATCATCGGCCTCGGACGGATCGGCCTGGGCGTGGCGCGCCTGGCGCTGTCGGCCGGCCACCAGGTCGCGGCCTTTGACATCAGGCAGCTGCCCGACGGCGAACTGCCCCCCGGCCTGAAGATGTGTGAATCGGCGGCCGCCGTCGCCGACGCAAGCGACGCCACGATGATCGCGGTTTACGATGACGCACAGGTGATGACGGCTCTGACCGGCGACAAGGGGGTCCTCGGGGTCCGCCGCCCGGGGCATGTGGTGGCGGTCCTCAGCACGGTCGAAGTGCACACCGTGCACCAGGCCGGCGCCCTGGCGGGAAACATGGGCGCGGCCTTGCTCGACTGCGGGGTGAGCGCGGGGGTCGCGTTCTCGCACGGCGCCAAGCTGGCGGTCGCGATCGGCGGAGACCAGCCGGCGGTGGAGCGCATCCGCCCCGCCCTGGAGTCGTTCGGCGACCCGGTGGTCTACATGGGCGAGCTCGGTTCGGGAATGACCGCCAAGCTCGCCCGCAACCTCCTGCACTACTGTTCCGGCCTGGTCGACCGGGAGGCTGCCCTGCTCGCCGCGCGGGCCGGGGTAGCTGTCGGCAGCTTCATCGAGTTCGTCCGGGGGGCCGAGCTCAAGGGGGGCGGCCACATGCGTTATGTCACGCCCGCACCTGACGGTGGCATCGATGAACCGGGCCTGCCGCCCTCTCGCTATGCCGTCAAGGACCTGCACGCGGCGCTCGCGCTTGCGCGGGAGCTGCGGATTACCCTGCCCGCCGCGACGCTCGCCGAGGAGATCTTCCGCGAGGGGGGCGGCTCGTGACAGGCGCTGACGGCTAGTTCGCCGCCTCCAGCCAGGATGCGGCGGTCGCCGATTTGACCTGTTTGCCTTCGAGTCGGCTTATCACCAGGCCGTCGCGGAGCACGATCAGTTCGTCGGCGACCGCAGGCAGCTGGTTCAGGTCGGCCTCAACCAGAATGAGGGCCAGGGAGAGCTGACGGAGTTCCTGGAAGGCCGCGTAGATGACCGCGGTGACCTTCGGGGCGAGCCCAAGCGACGGCTCGTCGATCAGCAAGACACTCGGGTCGCTCATCAAGCCCCGGGCAACCGCCAGCATCTGCTGCTCGCCACCGCTCATCGT
>JAWWPV010000426.1:0-5994 GCA_033854775.1 Trebonia sp. | reverse complement strand
CTTAGCACGTGGCGGCAGCGTCAACGCTATGGCCGGCCACTGGCGGCACGCCCGCCGCGGGCGAAACGCCCGGCGGTCCGGCGCCGGCGACCCTACCGCTGGCGGGGATCCGCGTGCTTGACATAAGCACGTTCATGGCGGCGCCGTTTGCCGGCACGCTGCTCGCCGACTTCGGCGCCGACGTCGTCAAGGTCGAGCCGGCCGGCGGCGACCCGTACCGCGTGTACTCAGCCTCATACACGGCGGTCAACCAGCGCAAGCGTGCCGCCGCGCTCGACCTGCGCAAGCCGGACGAGCGCGGCGCGCTGCTCCGCCTCGCCGCCGGCGCCGACGTGCTGATCGACAACCTGCGGGCCGACAGCCTGTGCCGGCTCGGTCTTGGCGACGGGGTGCTCGCCGCCGCCTTCCCCCGGCTTGTCCGCTGCTCCGTCTCCGCCTACGGGCGCACCGGGCCGTTCGCCGACCTGCCTGGTTTCGACCCGGTCATGCAGGCGCGCAGCGGCATGATGCTCGCCCAGGGCGGCGCCGGCGACCCGGTCGCGTCGGTCGCGCCCGTCCACGACGTCGCGACGGCCGCTCTGGCGGCGCTCGGCATCCTCGCTGCCCTGTTCGCCCGGACCAGGACGGGCCTTGGCCAGCATGTCACCACGTCGCTTGCCGCATCGTCGGTGTTCCTGCAGTCCGGGGAGCTGACCACGTTCGCCGGACGGCCGGCGGCGCAGGCCGGCGGGGTCGACTTCCCAGGTCCCAGCGCCGTCAGGCGCTACTACCATGCTTCGGACGGGTGGCTGGCGATCGCCGCCACCACGCCGACCCACGTCGCGGGGGTCCTCTCGGCAGTGGGACACCCTGAGTGGAGCGCACTGGCCAACGGGACACGAGGCGGCGACGACGACGCGCTGGCCGACCGGCTGAGCGGCGTACTGGCGCAGCGGCCCGTCCAGACCTGGGTCGCGGAGCTGGCCGCGCGCCAGGTCCCGGCCTGCCCGGTGCTGCCGCGCGCCGGGGAGCTCGCCGACCCGTTCCTCGTGGCGAACGAGTTCTCGCACGTCGTCCCCGATCCCGTGGCCGGAAAGCTGCGGGTAGCGCGCGGCTTCTCCGACTGGCCAGGCACCCGAGCGGCGTCGGCGCGGCCGGCCCGCGGAACCACGGTCGGCGAGGAGACCTCGGCGGCACTCGCCGCGGTCGGCATCAGCCTGACGCCCTGATCAGCCGCCGCGGCCGGCCGCCCCACATGGCGATGCGGCCGCGGCCTCGTCAGTGGAAGACGGGCTTGCGGCCGGCGGTGAAGGCGGCGACTCCGGCCCGGCCTTCCGAGTGGCCGCCGCACGCGGCGATCGACGCCGCCTCCGCCTCGAGTTGGTCGGCGAGGGTGGCCCGGTCGCCCGCGTCGAGCAGCTTCCTGATCCGGCCGAAGGCCGCGGTCGGCCCTGCCGCCAGCTCGGCGGCCAGCGCCTGCGCATCGGCGAGCAGCGAGTCGTCGGCCACCACCCGGGCGGCCAGGCCGATGCTCGCGGCCTCCGCGGCGCCGACTGGCCGGTTCGTGAGCATCAGGTCGGCTGCCCGCGCGCGGCCGACCAGCCGGGGCAGCGTCCAGGTCAGGCCGCAGTCAGGGGTCAGGCCGATCGCGGAGTAGGCGCTGCGGAAGCGCGCCGACTCCGCGGCCAGCGTGATGTCGGCGCACGCGGCCAGGGACATGCCCGCGCCCGCCGCCCAGCCGTTGACCGCGGCGACGACCGGCGCTGGCCCCTCGGCAAGGGCGAGCACCGCGTCGTGGACGACAGAAGCGAGCTCGCCGAGGAACTTGCCTGGCGACGGTGCCGCCGCGAACGCGCGGATGTCCCCGCCGACGCAGAAGTTCGCGCCCTCGGCCCGCAGCAGCACGCAGCCCACGCTGTCGTCGATCAGGCGGACGGCGTCTCGCAGCTGGCGCGCCGTTGACATGTCCAGGGCGTTCGCCTGCGCGGGACGGTCGAGCGTGATCGTCAGCAGCCGGCCGGCGCGCTCGGCCCGGACCGTCAGCGACTCGCCAGACGAACTCATCACACCTCGCATGCCGAAGGCCTCCTCGCCAACGCCTGCGGCCGGATACCTTGCGCGCAGGACGCCAGAGCGCCATTATAAGCGTTACAAGCCTTAATAAGCTTAATTGGTAATCTCTTTTGGCCCTGGAGGCCAGGTGCGGGACCAGGTCACGACGTGGTGGCGGTTGGTCGCCCGCCGGGCGGCGGCGAGCCCGGACGCGGTGATGCTCCGCGACGATCTCGGCAGGTCGCTGACCTTCGCCGAGTACGCGGAACGCGCCGAACGGGTCGCCGCGGCGCTGCGCGACCAGGGCGTCGGCGCCGGCACGGTAGTCAGCTGGCAGCTGCCCACGTGCGCCGAGGCGCTGGTGCTGATGGCCGCGCTGGCCAGGCTCGGCGCGGTGCAGAACCCGATCCTGCCGATCCTGCGCGACGCAGAGGTGCGGGTGATCGTCGGCCAGGTCTGCCCAGACCTGGTCATCGTGCCCGCGCGGTGGCGGAGGTTCGACCACGAGGCGATGGCCAGGCGGCTCCTCGCGGGAACCACGGCGCGGATCGTCGTCTGCGACCTCCCGTCCACGCCGGATCCGGGCCAGTTCGCGCTCCCCGAGAGTCCCGCCACACCGCCGGCGGCGGACCATGACCCGGCCGGCGTCTCCTGGATCTACTACTCGTCGGGCTCCACCGCGGCGCCCAAGGGCATCAGGCACACGGACAGCTCCATCACGGCCAGCGCCAGCGCGCTCCTCGACAACCTGGGCATGACCGGGACCGACGTCTACCCGATAGTGTTCCCGCTCACGCACATCGGCGGCGTCGCCATGGTGACGGCGCAGCTGCGGTCCGGTTTCACGACGCTGCTCTGCTCCTCGTTCGACCCCATCGCCTCGTCCCGTTTCCTGGCGGAGAACGGCGCCACGATCCTCGGGTCCGCCGCGCCTTTCTTCCACGGGTACATGGCGGCCCAGGCCGCGCACGGCGATCAGCGACTCTTCCCTCGGCTGCGGTTCTCCGCGAACGGCGGCGCCCCGATGCCGCCGGAGACCAGCCGCCAGGTCATCGAGCGGCTCGGCGGCGCCGGCGTGCTGTCCGGCTGGGGCCTCACCGAGTGCCCGATGGCCACTTTCGCGTCCCCCGCCGATCCGGAGGTGGCGATGCTTGAGACGAATGGCGCGGCGGCACCAGGGGTGACCGTCCGCGTCACCGACCCGGGGACCGGCCGGGAGTGCGCGCCGGGGCAGGAGGGCGAGTTGCGGCTGAAGGCGCCGCAGATGTTCAGCGGCTACCTCGACGAGAGCCTCAACGCCGGGGCGTTCGACGACGACGGGTTCTTCCGCACCGGCGACTTGGGCACCGTGGACGCCGGCGGCTACGTCCGGGTAACCGGGCGGATCAAGGACATCATCCTGCGCAACGCCGAGAACATCTCCGCCCTCGAGATCGAGAACGTCCTCATCAGCTACCCGGGGATCGCGGACGTCACCGTGATCGGCCTGCCTGACCCGCGCACCGGTGAGCGATGCTGCGCGATCGTCGTCATGGCAGACGGTGCCCCGCCGGTCACGCTGCCGGACCTAGCGGTGCACTGCAAGGAGCACGGCCTGGCCCCCTACAAGATCCCCGAGCAGCTCCAGATCCGCGACACGCTGCCCCGCAACGCCATGGGCAAGGTCCTCAAGCACGAGCTCCGCCGCCATCTCACCAGCCCCCGTTAGAAGGCGAAGTTGCCGTAACCGCAGGGGACTGCCCCAGGGGGTTTCGTCGCGGAGGCGGGGCTTGATGACCTTGCCGCCGGCGTTGCGGGGCAGCGGGTCGCGGCGGACGCTGATGTACTGGGGGACCTTGAAGTCGGCGAGCGCGGCGCGGGCGAAGGCAACCAGCTCGGCCGGAGTGACCTCAACGCCGGCGAGCGGGACCACGGCGGCGGCGACCTTACGGCCGAGCGCGTCGTCGGGCAGGCCGACGACCGCGACCTCGGCGACGGCCGGGTGAGCGGCCAGGGCGTTCTCGACCTCGGCGCAGTAGACGTTCTCGCCCCCCCGGTTGACCACGTCGTCGCGCCGGTCGAGCAGCTGGATCGCGCCGTCGCCGGTGATCCTGGCGATGTCGCCGGTGTTGAGCCAGCCGCCGGACAGGGCCCGCGCCGTCGCCTCCGGGCGGTTCCAGTAACCCGACATGAGCTGCGGGCCGCGCACCAGGAGCTCGCCTGCCCCGTCAGGTCCCGCAGAGGCGAGCGCGATGTCCGTCGCTGGCATCGCGAAGCCGACCTCGTCGGCGTGGCTGAGGGCGTAGTGGTGCGGCAGCCCGCTGACGATGCCGCAGGTCTCGGTGAGGCCATAGCCGGGGCAGAGCTTCGCCGTGGGGAACGCCTTCATCAGCCGGGACACCTGGGCCGACGGGGTGGGCGCCGCGCCGTAGCCGACCCGGCGCACGCTGCTCAGGTTCGTCGTGTCGAACTCGGGCCGGCGCATCGCCAGCCAGTACATGGCCGGCACGGCGGTGAGCACCGAGATGCGCTCCGCCTCGATCGCGCGCAGCCACTCCCCCGCGTCGAACGCCGGCATCAGCACCGTGGTGCCTGCGGCCAGGCAGGTGGGCAGCCACTGCACGAGGCTGCCCATCACGTGGAAGAGCGGGGCGGGAACGAGGTTCCTGATGCCGAGTTCCGGCAGCCACGACAGTTCGAGCGCGCGGCGAGCCGATTCCGCCGCGGACAGCATCGCGCGGTGGGTCAGCATCGCGCCCTTTGGACGGCCGGTCGTGCCGCTTGTGTAGAACAGGGCACCGAGGCCGTCAGGGGCGCACTCCCGGGCAAGGGGCGAGCCGTCGGGCAGCTGGTCGCCTGGCCCGATCACGAGCGAGGCGCCGCAGTCGTTGGCCACGAACCCGGCCTCGGCGTCGGTGAACCGGGTGTTGACCGGGACCGCGACCGCGCCCGCCGCCTGGGCACCAAGGAACGCCAGGCACCAGTCGATGCCGTTCGGCAGCCTGATCGCGACCCGGTCCCCCGGCCGCACCCCGCGCGCGGCGAGGCCGCCGGCGACTCGCTGCGCGTGTTCCCAGAGCCGCGCGTAGCTGAGCCGGCCGCCGGCCCCAGCGAACGAACGGACATGCTCGCCAGGCAGGGGGGCGAGGTCGACGACGGCATCGGCGTCCGCCCGCATCTCCGCCAGGTCGGCGAAGAGCGCGGGGACCGACGCCGGGATCCACCGGAACCCGCGGCCCCCGGCCGACGTCACCGCGGTCCCGGACTCGTCGTACGGGCGCAGCCAGCCCGCGGCCTGGACCTGACCGGCCACGGCCTTAGACACAGTCCCGGGCACGGTCCTGGAACAGCTCGAGGATGGTGGCGTTGGCCAGGCCGCCGCCCTCGCACATGGTCTGCAGGCCGTAGCGGATGCCGTTGTCGCGCATGTGATGGACCAGGGTCGTCATCAGCCGGGCGCCGCTGCCACCCATGGGGTGGCCGAGCGCGATCGCGCCGCCGTTGACGTTCAGCGCCTTGGCGTCCGCGCCGAGCTCGGCCAGCCAGGCCAGCGGCACCGAGGCGAACGCCTCGTTCACCTCGAACGCGCCGATCTCGTCAATGGCCAGGCCGCTCTTCGCGAGCGCCTTCCTTGTCGCCGGGATCGGCGCTGTCAGCATGATCACCGGGTCGTCGCCGGCGAGCACCGCGGTTTGCACCCGGGCGAGCGGGGTGAGGCCGAGCTCGGCGGCCTTCTCGCTGGTGGTCATCAGCAGCGCGGCCGAGCCGTCGGAGATCTGCGAGGAGTTGCCGGCGGTGATCACGCCGCCGGACGGCTTGAACACCGTCTTGAGGCCGGCCAGGCCCTGCACCGTGCCGCCGCGCCGGATGCCCTCGTCCGCGGCCACCACCGTGCCGTCGGGCAGCGTGACCGGGGCGATCTGCCCCTCGAACCTGCCCTCGTCCTGGGCCGTGGCGGCCTTCTCGTGACTGGTCAGGGAGTAC
>JAWWPV010000425.1:0-3847 GCA_033854775.1 Trebonia sp. | reverse complement strand
CCGAGGAGTTCAAAGCCCACCTGGCCAAGGACGTGGTCTTTCCGAAGCGGCTCGGCCGTCCCGGCGAGTACGCCCGGATGGCCTGGGAACTCATCGAGAACCCGTACGTCAACGGCGAAGTGGTCCGGCTCGACGGCGCTATCCGGCTGCCCCCGAAATGACCGGCCCGCTGGCGGGGACGCGCGTCCTCGAGATGGGCAGCCTGATCGCCGGACCGTTCGCCGGGCAGTTGCTCGGCGATTACGGCGCGGAGGTTATCAAGATCGAGCCCGTCGAAGAAGGCGATCCGATGCGCCGGTGGGGCAAGACCATCGACGGACGGAGCCTGTGGTGGCCCGCGATCGCGCGCAACAAGCGGTCGGTCGCGCTGAATCTGCGCGACCCAGAGGGCCAGGAGCTGGTGCGCTCGCTCGCCGCGCGGTGCGACATCGTGATCGAGAACTTCCGGCCCGGAACGCTCGGGAAGTGGGGGCTCGACTACCCACGCCTATCGGCGGCCTATCCGGCGGTCATCCTCGTGCACGTGTCGGGGTTCGGTCAGACCGGACCGCGGTCGACCGAAGCCGGGTTCGGCAGCATCGGAGAGGCGGTGGGCGGCATCCGGTTCACGACGGGTGACCCGGACCATCTCCCTTCACGCACGGGCATCAGCTTGGGCGATTCCCTGGCCGCGATGTTCGCCGTCATTGGCGCGCTGGCCGCGTTCGCGGCGCGGCAGGCCTCCGGCCGCGGGCAGGAAGTCGACGTCGCGATCTACGAGGCGGTCGCGGCGCTCATGGAGTCCACGATGGCCGACTACGAGCGCGGGGGAGTGCTGCGCACGCGGACCGGCAGCATCCTGCCCGGGGTTGCGCCGTCGAACGTGTACACCTGCGCGGACGGCGCCGACATCCTGATCGCGGCCAATGCCGACGCCGTGTTCCGCAGGCTGAGCCAGGCCATGGGCCGCAAAGAGCTCGCCAGCGATCCGCGGTTCTCCGGCCACGCCTCCCGGGGCGAGAACGCACTCGAGCTGGATACGCAGATTCAGGCCTGGTGCCGCGGACGCGAATCGGCGGCACTGCTGAGGATTCTCGCCGACAACGGGGTCCCCGCGGGCAAGATCTATACCGCGCCAGACGTCATCTCAGACGCCCACTACCTGGCCCGTGACATGGTGCTTCGGCCGGACGGACCGGACGGGCCGCTCGGGCCGATGACCGGCGTGGTCCCGAAGTTCGCCGGCACACCAGGCCAGGTACGCAGCGTCGGCCCCGAACTCGGCCAGGACACCCGGGCCGTTCTCAAGGATTTGGTGGGCCTGAACGACCAGCAGATCTCCGACCTGCTCAAACGCGGACTGGTCCGGGAACCGGCGTGACCCCGCAACCGTCGGTCGACATCCGCGAAGTTGGGATGCGAGACGGGCTGCAGATCGAAGCGCCTGTACCGCTGGCGGACAAGCTGCGGCTCCTTGAGGCGCTGACGGCAACGGGGGTACGCCGTATCGAGGCGACCAGCTTCGTCTCGCCACGTGCCGTGCCCGCGCTGGCCGATGCTGAGGAGGTCGCGTCCGCGCTGCATCGATGGCCGGCCGTCGAGTTCTCGGCGCTCGTCGCCAGCACTACCGGAGCCCGGCGATCCATCGCCGCGGGGATACCGCGTCTGGAGTACGTCGTATCGATGTCGGACGAGCACAGCCGGGCGAACACCGGCCGGACGACCGGGGAGTCGCTCGCGCTGCTGCCAGCCATCGTCAAGCTCGCACACGAGTCGGCCGGGGCCGTCGAATTGGTGCTCGCGACGGCGTGGGATTGCCCGTTCCAGGGACGAACGCCGCCCGAGGTGGTCGTGCAAGCCGCTCGCCGAGGCGTCGAGTGTGATGCCGACGCCGTTACCCTGGCCGACACGATCGGCACGGCAACGCCGGGCCGCGTCCTTGACCTGCACCGGCGTGTCTCCGAAGCGGTCGATATCCGCCTTGGCATGCACTTCCACAACACGCGGGGCGCCGGTTTGGCGAACGCGATCACTGCGGTGAACGCCGGCGTCGTTGAACTAGACGCGTCGATAGGCGGGCTCGGCGGATGCCCGTTCGCGCCGGGTGCGAGTGGCAACATCGCCACTGAGGAACTCGCCTACCTGCTTGATGAGAGCGGCATCCACACCGGACTTGAGATGGCCGCGCTGCTCGCGGCGGCCGGCGTCGCGGCGTCGCTGGTCGACCACCCACTCGACAGCAACCTGCATCGGGCCGGTGGCCCGCTCGTAGCGAGGAGCAGAACATGAGCATCGAACGGGTTCTCTGGGAAGCATGTGTGCGGGCCCATCCCTATGAGCAGCAACTCGATGCGACGGTCGCGGGTGGCTTCGACGCGCTGTCGATGCCGCCCCACGTTGCGCTGGCCAATGCCGAACGGGGCCTGTCGGCGCGTCAGATGCGCACCATGGCCGAGGACCGCGGCATCACACTTTCCGATCTTGACGGTGGTATCGGCTTCATGCCCGTAGCGTTGCCGACCGGCGCAACACCCCGGCTCATCCGCCGGTTCGGCATTCCCCGTGAGCGAGTACTCGATCTGGCGTCCGATCTTGGCGTGCACCGCATCTGCACGGTCGGGCTCTTCGACGAGGGCCTCTACCGCACAGACGAGTTGATTGACGGCTTCCAGCAGCTGTGCGACCTTGCCGCGGAGCGCAGGATGGACGTCACGCTGGAGCCCATGGCGTTCTTCGGCATGCAGGACTTTCGCCTGGCCGCGGAGGTCGTGCGCGCGGCCGGGCGCCCGAACGGCGCGCTGCTGTTCGACAGCTGGCACTTCACCCGCACGGATCCTGACCTGCTGTTGCTGCCCGAACTGCACGAGTCCGGTCCCATCGACGTTCAGGTCAACGACGGTGCCGCCGAGCCGCTCGGCGCGTCGGTCATGGAGGACTCGACCAACCACCGCATGTTCCCCGGTGACGGCGCATTCGACATCACCGGGTATCTGCAGGCGATCGGGCCCGGGCACATCCGCTCGGTCGGCGTCGAAATCTTCTCAACTGAACTCGACAAGATGGCCGCGGTCGAGGCGGGCCGCCGGGCCGGACAAGCGCTGCGCGAGGTTGCCCAGTCAGCGGGTATTGAGCTGGACTGACCTCAGTACAGGCCCGTTAGGCCAGCAGTGTGGCCAGCGAAGTGGCCGGGCGCCCGGTGAGATCATGGACGACATTCGTCACGGCCGCGAAATAGCCTTCGCGGATCCCGGCGCCGAACGACGCGAGCCCACGCGCCAGAGATTCGGGCAGGTTCGCGGCGACGAGACCGGCAACGTACTCTTCGTCGGTCACCGGCACCACCTCCACCTGATCGCCGGCCAGGGTTGCGAGGTCGGCAGCGCCGAGCGCCGCAGGACCCGTAACGTCGTAGCTGCGGTCGTCGTGCCCGTTCTGGAGCATTGCAGCGACGGCCACCGCGGCGCAGTCCTCGCGAGTAACGTACGCGGCCCGTCCCTCGCCTTGATTGGTGACGAACCTACCCACGGCGGCAGCCTTCTGGATACTGGGCAGCTGCATGTGCGCGTACAGGTTGTTGCGCAGTGCAGTCCACTGCACACCGCTCTCGCGCAACGCGGCCTCTGTGCCAGCGTGATCGGGAACAACGAAGGCGGGATTGCCGGCGACCGGGTTCGGCACGGACGTGTAGAGGATCCGCCCGACGCCCGTCCGGACGGCCGTCGCGATTGCCGCGCGCTGCTGTCCGAGGCGGACGCCGACGGCGTCGGTGGAGATGAGCAGCAGGGTCTCGATCTCCGCGAATGCGTGATCGAGCGTCTCGGGTCGCGAGAAGTCGCCGAGGCGCACGGTCGTCCCGGGCTGGGGGCGA
>JAWWPV010000424.1:0-3586 GCA_033854775.1 Trebonia sp. | reverse complement strand
CCGCAGAACAGCGGGTCGTCGTGCAGGTACATGCCGGGCGCGGCCCGGTCGGTGTTGTGCGTCCAGTCCCCCGAGCAGGTGCAGTGCTCGGGCACGAACACGTTGTCCACCCGCACGCTGTTGGAGCCGCTGGAGTTCATCCCGATGATGTTGCCGTCGCCCCAGTCGGGGATGACGGTCACGTTCTCGATCGGCGTGCAGATCGTGAGCGGCCCCTCGGACTCGCGGCCGGGGACGAGCGTGTTGCACATGAAGTGCGTGGCGTGCCCGACGCCCGAGCAGTAGTCCCACTGGCCCTTGACGATGTACCCGCCGTCGACCGGCGTCGAGGTGCCCATGGGGGCGGCGCGGTGCGGGCACTTGAAGTTCCCCGTCGGGCCGAAGAGCTCGATCTGGCCCTCTTCCGGGAAGAAGGCGCCGATGCCCTGCGCGTGGTGGGCGCCGAGGCAGAGACCCCAGGCCGTTCCCGCGTCGCCCTCGGCGACGGCCATGATCACCTTCCAGAAGGTGTCCATCCCGAACGCGTAGCCGCCGAACCGCTTGGGCTGCAATATCCGGTAAAACCCGGCGTCGACGAACTTCTTGTCGAGCTCGGGCACGTGCTTGCCGATCTTTTCCGCCTCGTCCGCCTGCGCGCGGATCTCCGGGATCAGCGCCTTGGCGCGGGCGATTATGGTCTCCGCGCTCAGATCCGGCTCAGGTGCCGGGATCTCTGCGGGCCGGGAAACAGTCTGCTCTGACACACTACCGAGACTGATACTCCAGGCGCCGTGAGGCAAGACCGCTCGTGACCCCGAAAGTGCCGCCTGTCCCGGCGGACACAACCGTGAACGGCGTCTTGTGGTCGCGTCACGGTGGCTCGGACCTGGTCCGCTCCTCAGGGCTTGCCGGAGCGGAGGCGGGCGGCCAGTCCTCGCTGAACGTGCCTGGGCCAGCAGGGGCCCTCGTAGATGAAGGCGGTGTAGGCCTGCAGGAGGGTCGCGCCGGCGGCCAGGCGGGCTTCCGCGTCCGCCGGGGTGGTGATGCCGCCGGCCGCGATGAGCGTGAGGCGCTTGCCGCACCGGTCGTGGAGGCGGGTCAGGACCTCCAGGGAGCGCTGCTTCAAGGGGGCACCGGACAGGCCGCCGGGGCCGGCGTCGGCCACGGCGGCGCTGTCGTGCAGGCCCTCGCGGGAGATGGTCGTGTTCGTGGCGATGATCCCGTCAAGGCCCAGCTCGAGTGCCAGGTCGGCCAGCGCGTCGACGTCGGGGTCGGCCAGGTCGGGTGCGATCTTCACCAGGAGGGGGACCCGTCGGCGGGGGGAGGCCTCGTCGAGGGCGGCGCGGACCCCGGTCAGGATGGGCCGGAGCTTGCCGGCCGCCTGGAGGTCGCGCAGGCCGGGGGTGTTCGGTGAGCTGACGTTGACGACCACGTAGTCGGCCACGTCGGCGACCAGGCGGGCGCTGGTGGCGTAGTCGGCGACCGCTTCTTCCGCTGGGACGATCTTCGTCTTGCCGATGTTGACGCCGATGACCGGCTTGAAGCCTGGCCTGCCGCGCAGCGCCCGCAGCCGGGCGGACAGTGCCGCCGCCCCGTGGTTGTTGAACCCCATCCGGTTAACCAGTGCCCGCTCGTCGGGGACCCGGAACATCCGCGGCTTGGGGTTCCCCGGCTGCGGCTGCGCGGTCACGGTTCCGACCTCGATGAACGAGAACCCGAGCGCGGCCAGCCCGATGATCCCTTCCCCGTCCTTGTCGAACCCGGCGGCAAGCCCAAGGGGCCCGGGAAAGTCCAGTCCGAACGCCCGGACCCGCAGTGACGGGTCACGCGGCCCGAGCACCCGCCGCAGCGCCCACGCGAGCCCCGGCACGTCGGCCGCCGCCCGGATCAGCCAGAACGCGGCCCGATGCGCCGCTTCCGCCGGCAGGTGCCGCAGCAAGCCGGCGTAAATCGCCCGGTACACGCACTCGCCCCCAACGCAACGCCGATCCGCCTGGCACCGTAACTGTAACGCCGTCTGACTGTCCTGTGCTGCACCAGCCTTGGTTCGTCTGGCATCGTATATGGAGGAAGCGGAGCGAGAGGTGACCGTGCACACTCCCCATGACATCGAACAGGGCCTGCCCGAGACCGTGAGCTTGCTTGACAAGCTGCGGATGGCCATCTACCACGGAGAGTTCGGGCCCAACCAGCGGCTGGTGGAGACCGATCTCGCGGCGCAGTACGACGCGTCAAGGGGTGCCGTCCGTGAGGCACTGGTCCAGCTGGAGAACGAGGGGCTGATCCTCCGTCCGCGCAACCGCAGTGCCTCGGTCCGACCGGTGACGCCCGCGGAGGCGGTCGAGATCACCGAGGTCCGCGCGGTCATCGAGGGACTGTGCGCGGCCAAGGCGGCGGCCGTGGCCACGGAGGCGGATCACGCGGAGCTGCGGGCGCTGGTGCGCCAGATGGCGAACGCCGTCAGGCGCGGCGACATGCTGGCCGACAGCAGGATCAGCGACCTGATGCACGCGAAGATCCGCGAGATCGGCGGGCAGGGCACCGCCAACCGGATCCTGGAGCGGCTCAGGTACCAGGACGTCCGCTACCAGTTCCACGTGAGCCTGCTGCCGGGCCGCCTCGTCAAGGGCGCCAACGAGCACTACGACATCATCGAGACGGTGATCGCGGGGGACCCCGTCGCGGCCGAGCAGATCACCCGTGACCACTTCCTCAGCGTCATCGCCGCGCTCCGCCAGCTGGAAGAGGTGAAGGCGCAGCGCCCCGGTATCGCGCTCTGAGCTAAGAGGCCGCAAAGTAGTAATCTGGCTACAGGTTGCGTTGCGCAAATGGTTGCTCTTTGTAGTGGAAAGGCGGCGTTCCGTTACTCATCGTGGTATCGTTGCATATACCGCGAGAGAGGAGAACCCGGAACATGCTCATGACGAACCCTGAATCGGACGCGCAAGTGGCGGATGGCCTGCTGCGGGAGTTTCTCGCTCTCGACACCCCCGAGGGCTACCGTGCCCAGCTCGTCAACAGAGAGATCGTCGTGACGCCACCCCCCTACGGCATTCATGGTGAAATCATCGGGCTGATCGTGGAGCAGGTCTTCGCGAAGAGCCCAGTCCGGATGAATTTTTCCCCTGACAAGGGGCTGATCGTGCCCGACCGCGGGATCGCCGACGCGGGCCGTGTCATCCCCGATGCCACCTTCGCCCCGGCCGAGTTCCGTCTGTTCCACGGTGCAGATCCATGGATGGAGACGACGGGAGTCGCTATGGTCGTCGAGGTGACCTCATCGGACGCGGCCCGCGACCGGGGGGCCAAGCGCCTCGCCTATGCCGGGGCGAAGATTCCGCTGTACCTCCTCGTCGACCGTGACGTAAACCGAGTCACCCTGTTCACCAACCCGGCTG
This sequence comes from Trebonia sp., assembly GCA_033854775.1. Taxonomy (GTDB): domain Bacteria; phylum Actinomycetota; class Actinomycetes; order Streptosporangiales; family Streptosporangiaceae; genus Trebonia. The sequence continues at coordinate 209 of JAWWPV010000424.1, read as the reverse complement.
GTGACGATTACTCCAGCATGGCGGTCGAGTCGTTTGGCGGCGGCCTCAAGCTGCCCGAGCCATTCTCATTCACCTTGGAAACGGCGGAATTCCTCGATTAAAACAGCTGAGGGCCGCCCGCAGGCGGCCTCAGTGCTTCCGAGAACGGCTAGGCGTTAAGGGCGCCGTCGATGAGGTGCAGGGCGCCGGAGACGTACTCCGCCTCGTCG
>JAWWPV010000423.1:0-4032 GCA_033854775.1 Trebonia sp. | reverse complement strand
CGTACGCGGGGCGGACAGTTCGTTTCGCCTACGCGGCCGACGGGCCGGTCACGTGGCTTGGGCGGGACGGCGCCGCGTGGGCGATCGGCGAGGCGCCGCCGCCCGCGCTGCGCGGCGCGCGGGCCGGGAGCGCCGACGGAACGGTCCGCTCCCCCATGCCAGGGACGATCCTGGCCGTGCACGTGGCCGTGGGAGACACGGTGGGCACGGGGCAGCCGGTGCTCGTGGTGGAGGCGATGAAGATGGAGCACACGGTGACCGCGCCCATGGACGGCGTCGTGAGCGAACTGACCGCGAAGGCGGGCCAGCAGGTCCGGATGGACGAAACGCTGGCCGTTATCAGCTCAGGCACTGATGGTGGACGCTTAGGCACACCCGGATGTGCCTAAACGTCCACCATCTTCCGGGCGGAGGGAAAGAAGACCAGATGCTCAGCTACAAGTTGGATGAAGAGCACGAGGACCTGCGCAAGAGCGTTGAAGAGTTCGCCCGCGACGTCGTGGCGCCGGTTATCGGTGAGCTGTATGAGCGCGGCGAGTTCCCCTATGACATCGTCGCGCAGATGGGCCGGATGGGGCTGTTCGGGCTGCCGGTGCCTGAGGAGTACGGCGGGATGGGCGGCGACTACTTCGCGCTCTGCCTCGCCCTGGAGGAACTGGCCCGGGTGGACTCCTCCGTCGCCATCACCCTCGAGGCCGGGGTGGGGCTCGGCATCATGCCGGTTTACCGGTTCGGCACCGAGGCGCAGAAGCGGGAGTGGCTGCCCAGCCTCTGCGCGGGCGAGAAGCTTAGCGCGTTCGGGCTGACCGAGCCGGGCGGCGGCACCGACGTGGCCGGGGCGATGAAGACGCGCGCCCGGCTTGCGGACGGGGAGTGGGTGATCGACGGGTCGAAGTCGTTCATTACCAACTCGGGCACGTCGATTACCGCCGTGGTCGGGGTCGCCGCCGTGACCGGCACCAGGCAGGACGGCAAGCCGGAGATCTCCACGATCCTGGTGCCTTCTGGGACGCCAGGGTTCACCGTCGCGCCGGGGTACTCCAAGGTCGGCTGGTGTGCTTCGGACACGCACGAGCTCTCGTTCTCCGGGTGCCGGGTGCCAGCGGCGAACCTGCTGGGCGAGCGCGGGCGGGGCTATGCCCAGTTCCTGCGGACGCTGGATGAGGGCCGGGTCGCGATCGCGGCGCTCTCCACGGGCCTCGCCCAGGGGTGCGTGGATGAGTCGCTGGCCTACGTGAGGGAAAGGACCGCGTTCGGCGGCCCGATCGGCAGGTTCCAGGCCCTTCAGTTCAAGCTCGCCGACATGGAGGTCCGCACCCATAACGCGCGGCTCGCCTGGTGGCACGCCGCGGCCAAGATGCTGGCCGGCGAGCCGTTCAAGAAAGAGGCGGCGATCGCGAAGCTGACCGCCTCCAACGCGGCGATGGACAACGCGCGGGACGCGACGCAGATCTTCGGCGGGTACGGGTTCATGAACGAGTTCGCCGTCGGCCGCTTCTACCGGGACGCGAAGATCCTTGAGGTCGGCGAGGGCACCTCGGAGGTGCAGCGCATGCTCATCGCCCGCGAGCTTGGCCTCGACTCGTGAAAATTAGTTACCGCGCGCACTTCTCCATATTGCGCTGACGCGGCGTTGCCGTAGGATGACCCAAAACGTCAACCACGGGGGCGAAAGTGCCGGATTTTCACCGTTACGAGCGCCCAGGAACCATAGGGTTATCCGGTGATCGACAGTGCGCAAGCGCTCCCGCTGTACCACCAGGTAGCGGGTATTCTCCGGCAGCGAATCGAAGACGGAATCTATCCCGTTGGCGGCAGGCTGCTTGCCGAAGACGAGCTGGCCGCCGAATTCGAGGTAAGCCGCGCCACGATTAGGCAGGCCGTCGGCGAGCTAGTGGTGGAAGGGCGCGTCGTGCGCCGTCAGGGGCGCGGCACCTTCGTGGAAGCACGGGACAAGAGCATCCTCCAGCAGCGTTTCCGCGGGTCACTCGGCGACCTCATCCGCGAGTCGCACCGGGCGAAGACCCGGAACGTGGAACTGACTCATAACGCGCCGCTCCCCTTGCCCATCGCCAAGGCACTTCAGCTGGATAAGCCCGTCGGCACGATCGTCAAGCGCACCAGGACGATGGACGGCCAGCCATTCGCGCTCACCATCACCTATCTGCCCCCGGATGCCGGCGAGAAAATCACGGCCGCCGGGCTGCGCAAGAAGGCGCTGATGGAACTGCTGATAGACGGCGGGATTGTACTGAGTAACGCGACGCAGGCGATCAGGGCACAGCTCGCCGACCTTGACGTGTGCTCCCAGATTGACGTCGAGCTCGGCGCGCCGGTGCTATTCGTCGAGCGGATCGTGCACGACGCCGCGGGCCGTCCGGTGGAGTATGTCCGCTCCTGGTACCGCGGCGACCGGTACGAGTACTCGGTCACCCTTGACCTCGCGCCCGGCCAGGACGGGGATCCCTACCTGAAGCTGGCCTGAGCCCGTCAGGGCCCGCACGATCTCCCCCTGCTATCCTAAGCACAGGATGATCGGTCGACCGTATGACTAGAGTCCTGGCTGGCAGTCTGGTCCTGGCCGACGAAGGGCGCGGACGTGGACAGGATCTCCGGACAGCGAGCGGGAGCCGCGGCATGAGCGCGGACACCCCACCGCCATTCTCGATGAGCTGATGAAGCTGGCCGGCGAGCAGCCGGCCGGGCAGCGGGCCACGTTCAGCGGCGCCGACCCGATCCTGCCGACCCCCTTCCGCATCGGCGACCTGGGGGCCGCCGTCATCGCCGCCGGTGCGTGCGGCGCCATGGCCCGCACCCGCGACGAGTGGGCGGCCCATGAGCAGGGGCGCGCACTGGCGCAGCTGCCGTTGTTCTCCATCACCAAGACCGGCGACAGCCCGCCTGAGCCGGCGGGGTCCGGGGACACCCGGCCGCTTGCCGGGCTCCAGGTCCTCGACGTCACGCGCGTGCTCGCGGGACCGACCTGCGCGCGGACGCTGGCCGAGCACGGCGCCCGGGTGCTGCGGGTGGGCACGTCGGCGGTGCCTGACAACCCGCAGATGATGCGCGACACCGGGCACGGCAAGCGCTCCTGCGACCTGGACCTCACGTCCGCCGACGGGGCCGCCGCGCTGCGCCGGCTCGTCGCCGGCGCCGACGTGTTCTCCCAGGGCTACCGCCCTGGCGCGCTGGACGCGCTCGGCTTCTCCCCCGCAGAGCTTGCCAGGCTGCGGCCTGGCATCATCACGGTGTCCCTCTCCGCGTACGGGCCGGCCGGGCCGTGGCGCGGGCGGCGGGGCTTCGACAGCGTGGTGCAGTCGGCGAGCGGCATCGCGTGGGAGCTGGCGGGCACCGACGGCGTGCCGCGCTCGCTGCCCGCCAACCCGCTCGACTACACGACCGGGTACCTCGCCGCGTTCCTCGTCCTGGTGGCGCTCGGGCTGCGGGAGCGCGACGGCGGCAGCTACCACATCGACCTGTCGCTCGCGCAGACCGGCCGGTACCTCACCGGGCTCTCCCGGGCCGACGCCGCGCTGGCCGCCGCCCGGGAGCCCGACTTGCCGCGCGCACGGCTCGACGAGCTGATGATCACTCGCCGGACTCCGTTCGGGTCGCTGCGCTACTTCGCCCCCGTCGCGCATATGCCGGGCACGCCGCCCCGCTGGGACCTGCCCACGGTCCCGCTGGACAGCGACCGGCCCGACTGGAGCACGTTCGGCGACTGACAACGTGACGGCGGGGCCGGCACAGTGCCCGTGGCGGCGCGATCCTCAGCCGGTCACCGGGAAGGTGTTGCCGACGGGGGTAGGGATAGGCGCCGGCCGGGGCGCGTGGCCAGGCGGCGGCGGGCTCGGCCTCGTGGCGGTCGGCGGGGGTGTCGTCTCGGTCGGCGGCGGCGGGGTCGTCGGCCCGGTCGGCGGGCTCATGCACCCGCAGTGGTCCCAGCTCGTGCTGCCGGAGCCGGTGCCGGTGTCACCGATCCCGTTCAGGCCCGCGAGACTGCCGACCGACCCCAGGCCCGGGAGGCCGCCA
>JAWWPV010000422.1:0-2871 GCA_033854775.1 Trebonia sp. | reverse complement strand
CGCGCCCCTGCTGATACATCCGGCGTTGTCCGAATTTACCGATTCGGCATTGCTTTCGAGGCCAGTTTCGCCGGGGAACCGGCGGACTTACAATGGCGGACAGGGGTAAGCCAGTTACTGGTCGCGGAGGTCGGGCAGTGAGCGAGCCAAGCATTGAAACGCCAGACGAAGACGCCGCCGAGCAAGCCCGCGAGGTCCCTGAAGTGGACGGGGACGAACTGTCAGAGCTGCCACTCGAGGTAGACGAGGCCGACGCCACGGAGCAGATCAGGGACGCGGGGTATGACGACGAGGACTATCGTTAGTAACCATCGTCCCAACCCGGAGAACATGGTGACCGCCACTTCTACCACTCGCCCCAGGGGAACCCGCCTACCGCGGCTCGCTCGCCGTCGGCAGTTGCTCGACGCGGCCATGGAGGTCTTCGTCGCGCGCGGCTACCACGCCGCGGCGATGGATGAGATCGCGGACCGGGCCGGCGTCAGCAAGCCGGTTCTCTACCAGCACTTCCCCGGCAAGCAGGACCTCTACCTGGCGCTGCTCGACGAGAGCGTTGGCCGGCTCGTCGAGGCCGTGACCGGCGCGATCCGCTCAACGACAGACAACAGGCAGCGGGTCAACGCGACCTTCGCGGCGTACTTCGAGTACGTGGCGGAGCACAGCGGAACCTTCAAGCTCGTCTTCGAATCGGACTTCACCAACGAACCAGCCGTTCGCGCCAGGCTCGACGCGGCGAACAAGGAGTGCGCCGACCTGATCAGCCAGGTGATCAGGGAGGACGCCGGCCTGGCCGACGATGAGGCCTACCTGCTCTCCATCGGGCTCCTCGGCATGGCCCAGGTCAGCGCGCGGTACTGGCTGAGCACGCTCGGCTCGATCCCCAAGGACACGGCCGAGCAGCTCGTCGCGCGGCTCGCCTGGCGGGGCATCAGCGGCTGGCCGCGCACGTCTGACCAGGGCTAAGCCCACCCAAGGGAGAATCGTGGAAGTAAAGATCGGCATGCAGTCCGTCCAGCGTGAGCTCGTTGTCGAGACTGACGCGACCGCCGAGGAAATCGAACGCGAACTGGCCGCGGCGCTCGCCGCCGGGGACGGCAAGGCCGTCTTCGCGCTCACCACCCAGAAGGGCGGACGGGTGCTCGTCCCGGCGGACAAAATCGCTTTTGTCGAGTTCAGTACGGATCAGGCGCGCCGGGTCGGTTTCGGTAACATCGTGTGATTCGGGAACATCATGTGGTTCCCTAGAAAGCTCCCGGGGTGCGGGGGTCGTCCCCCGAGACTACAGGAATGTCACAGAACCAGTTCGCGTTGGGACTAACGCGGCAACCCGTACGACGTGTGCCTGAACACCAGGCCCGGGAACGGGTGATGCACGCACGGAGGAACCCCTGACAACTCAACCTACCCAGTCCGAGGCCAGCGACGAGGCACCAGCCGGCCCCCCGGTAACCGGGCGGACGCATGCCGTGCCGTTCCGCGACCTCGGCGTCGACGAAGTAATTTGCACCGCGCTTGACGACGCGGGCATCTATACGACTTTTCCCATTCAGGCACTGACGCTGCCACTGGCCATCGACGGCCAGGACATCATCGGGCAGGCGCGCACCGGCACCGGCAAGACCCTCGCGTTTGGCGTGCCCATGCTGCAGCGGCTGGCGACCACGCTCCCCGCCGCGCGCGCGCCCAGGCAGCCCGCCGGCCTCGTCATCGTTCCCACTAGGGAACTGGCCATTCAGGTCGCCGGCGACATCAAGCGCGCAGGCGCGCGGCTCGGCGCCCGCGTGCTCACCGTCTACGGCGGGCGAGCCTACGAACCGCAGATCGAGGCGCTGACGGCAGGCACCGACATCGTTGTCGGCACCCCCGGGCGGCTGCTCGACCTCGCCAACCGCAAGAACCTTGACCTGAGCCGGATCCGCGCGCTCGTCCTCGACGAGGCGGACAAGATGCTCGACCTCGGGTTCCTGCCCGACGTTGAGCGGCTGCTGCGGCTCACCCCGGACGACCGGCAGACCATGCTGTTCTCCGCGACCATGCCAGGCGAGGTCGTCACGCTGGCCCGTCGCCACATGCGCCGGCCGACCAACATCCGCGCGGAAGAGCCGGACGAGGCCGCCCCGCCGCCGCTGACGGCGCAGCACGTCTACCGGACGCACCACCTGGACAAGATCGAGGTACTCGCCCGCGTCCTGCAGGCCAAGGACCGCGGCCTGGCCATGGTGTTCTGCCAGACCAAGCGCGCCGCCGACCAGGTGGTCACCGCCCTGTCCGACCGCGGCTTCGCCGCCGCGGCCGTGCACGGCGACCTCGGCCAGTCCCAGCGCGAGCGCGCGCTGCGCGCCTTCCGCGCCGGGAAGGTGGACGTGCTCGTGGCCACCGAGGTAGCTGCGCGCGGCATCGACGTGGACGACGTGACGCACGTGATCAACTACGAGTGCCCGGACGACCAGATGGCGTACGTGCACAGGATCGGCCGTACCGGCCGGGCCGGACGGACCGGCGTCGCGGTGACGTTCGTGGACTGGCGCGACCTGCATCGCTGGAAGCTGATCAGCGACGGTCTCGGCCTCGGCCAGCCGGAGCCCGCTGAGACGTACTCCACGTCCGAGCACCTGTTCACTGACCTGTCCATCGCGCCAGACGTCACCGGTACGCTCCCCCGCGAGCTGCGCGGCGCGCGGGCCGGGCTGGCCGCGGAGGCGGAAGAGGACCTGGGCGAGACCGGCCCCACCCGCTCCCGGCGTTCACCCGGCGGCAGGTCACGGAGCCGTTCCAGGTCGAGGAAGACCGGCGAAGGCACGAGCTCAAGCGGCGACGACGTCGCGCACGCGCTGACCGACGCGGGCAGCGAGTCAGGCGACGCCGCCGGGC
>JAWWPV010000421.1:0-3384 GCA_033854775.1 Trebonia sp. | reverse complement strand
GGGCCGACGGACGGAACGCGGGCATGGTCGCAGGCCTTGCGGCCATCTGGGTCACGGCGGTCATCCGCAAGGTCGTGACCGGATCGGTGCCGAGCCTGCTGACGATAACGGCGATAGAGCTCACGGTGCAGGCCGCGGTAGTGCTCGCTACCGGTGAGCTGTGGCTGTTCCTGCTGCAGTTCCCGCTCGCGAACCTGGCCATGTGCGTGCTGTTCGCGCGGACGGCGGGCGGCCCGGATCCGCTCATTGCGCGGCTGGCCGCCGAGGTGGTCGCGCTGCGGCAGCCGGCCGTCCGTCACCCGGGGCTGCACCGCTTCTTCCAGGGGGCAACCTGGCTGTGGGCGGGGATCTTCCTGCTGCTAACGGCTGCCCTGGCGGTCCTGATGGTCACCGAGCCAGTCAGCGTGTTCCTGCTGCTCACGACCGCCGTTACCGTCGCACTCGTCGTCGCCGGAACGGGCGCGTCCGCGCTGTGGTTCCTCTCGGTCCTGCGCCGGCTCGGCCTCAGGCTTCGTTTCGCGCAGCCAGAGCCCGGCAGCTGGCGTTCGTGATGGGCGCTCGCTTCCGGGCGCGGCTGGCGCCGTCAGCCGGTACCGGCAACGCCCCGGTGGCTGTGGCGGCGCCGCGGGTCGCACGGCCCTGGTGGCTGCGCCGGGTGTGGGGCGCGCTGGGCCGGGACTGGTGACGAGCCGGTTCCACGGCAGACCGGGCCGAAATCCACCAGTGATTCGGCAGGCTAAGAGCTGGATCATGACGCGTCTTCCATGACGCGGTCGTAGCTGCGGCGGGCTCTAGCGCCGCTGGCGCTGGCGCCGTAGCGGCGGACCACCTGCGGGGAGGTCCAGCCGTTCAGCCTCATCAGGTCGCCCTCGGCCCCGCCCTGGTCGAGCCAGTTGTATTGTCCATGCGGCGATGGGGTGGGCGGTGACGCCGACCAGGTGGACGCGGTGCCAGCACCGTTACCCCCGTCCCAGCGCACGTGCAGTCAGTAGGGACCGGGCGGCCGCGGTGTCCTGCCTTTGCTGGCTACTCTGCGGAGGCTGATGTGCTGGTGGGACGAAGGCGCCCGGGAACTCTCACCGTGCTTTCAGCCGCGATGTTTTGCCGGCACCGGCCGTGTACGCATAAAAAAACTCCGTCCTACTGCTGTACCCGCCGATATCGCGCGGGCGCAGCTGCCGCGGTCCGGAGCAATGTTTTTGCATTACGCGTCTTCTGGCTCTCGTGAGAAGGGGGACTCCGGAGGCGGGTTTAAAGATCGTCTTCCTCGCGTCCTAGCCCATTCGGGGCGTAGAACCTGTCGTCCCCCTGAACCTCTGCGACGTCTGCGGCCGCGGCCTGCTTCATGCTCTCTAGGCGCTCGTTCGGGCCGGGCAAGCTGTAGTACCCGCCGCGACCTTGGCGGACGAGCGAGCGCGGCCTTCGCGGGCCACCCCGCACCAGCACCAGCAGCGACAGCAGCAGGCCCAGTATGCCGACCAGGATCAGGACGACGCCCACGACGTGCACGTTCAGGCCGTGCGGGGAACCGCCCGCCAGGGCGAACCGCAAGATCGCGCCGACCGCGATCAGCGTGATGCCGACGCCGGTACTCATCACCCCCCGCCCGGCCATCGGCGGCCGGCCATCCCGGGGCCCGGCGGCCGCGTTCACCGGTTCGCCCAGCCGGACTGGCACCCAGCGGTGGCCCAGCCAGCGGCTCGGCCTGGAACGATCCATGCGGTGATGCTCATAACTGTCTCCTCGGGTACCGGCCCGAACGCGAAAACTCCGGGCCGCGCGCTGCCCCGCTATATTCGCGGGCAGCAGCCGGGGTCCGGAGCAGTATGTTTAGCGTACGCTCTGCCGAGCCCCGTGAATACGGCGGCCAGCACTCCCGTGATCATTTTCCCTCAGCCCAGGTGGCTTTCACTTGGCGTGAGGTGCCTCCCGTCTTCCGGACTGCGGATCCAATAGGATTCTCAGCCGAAAGGACGGGGGATAATGTCGAAGGGATACCGGAAATATTCGCCGGAATTCCGTGAAGAGGTCGTCAAGCTAGTTATCGACACATCACGGGCAATTACTGAGGTAGCGCGCGAGTACGGGGTGCACGACACGACACTCGGCAATTGGGTCCGAGAATACAAGCAGAAGCACGGGGATGCCGCCGAAGAGCCGCTTACCCTTAATGAGCGTGCCCGGCTGCGCGAGCTGGAGCGCAAGAACCGCGAGCTTGAGATGAAGTGCGCCTTCCTGACAAAAGCAGCGGCGTACTTTGCAGCGGAGCATCGGTAAGGGATAAGTACGAGTTTATCGATGCGGAGTACGCCGCCGCGGCCGCGGACACGGCCACGACGGCTCCGACCGTAAGCCAGATGTGCGAATGGCTCGGGGTCTCGAAATCAGGATACTACGAATGGCGGAGCAACCCGGGCTCGGCAACAGCAAAAAGAAGGGAAGAAATAAAGCTGTTCGTCAAAAAGGCGTTCGATGATTCAGACGGCACCTACGGCTACCGGCGCGTGCACGCCCAGCTGCTGCGGTGGGGCGTGGAGTGCGGCGACGAGCTCGTCCGCGCGCTGATGCGCAGCATGGGCCTTGTGCCCTGCCAGGTGCGGCGGCGTCGCTCTCTGACCGTTCAGGCCGCCGCCGGGCCGATCCCGGACCTCGTCGGCCGCGACTTCACCGCGGAAATGCCCGGCGAGAAAATGGTCGGCGACATCACCTACATATTTACCTGGGAAGGATGGCTTTACCTCGCGACCGTCATCGACTGCGCGACCCGCATGGTCGTCGGCTGGGCGATGGACGACAATTACAGAACCCCGCTCATCACGAGCGCGATCAAGATGGCGGCGCGTAACGTCGGCCTGCCGGAAGGAGCGGTATTCCACAGCGACCGCGGATCAAATTACACGTCAGCCGAGTTCGCCGCCGAACTGGACTCGCTCGGCATCCAGCAGTCAGTCGGGCGGACGGGAATATGCTATGACAACGCATTGGCAGAGTCCTTCAACGGGGCGCTGAAAGTCGAGCGCGTCCACCGTACCGTCTACGCGACACGCAAGAAAGCACGCGAAGACATCGCGCGCTACATCGAGCTCCGCTATAATCGGAAGCGCCTCCACTCCGCACTCGGATACCGGACCCCGCAAGAGGCCATGGAAGAATGCCGGGAAATGAAGGCAACCGCGTAAGATAGCCGCAAATTCGCGAGTCCGGAAAACGCGGGGCAGCTCAGTTATAGGTGAACTGAGTGATCGCGCGAGGCTGCGGGAGCCCGCCAAGTGTCGCGCATCGCGGGTTGGGCTTACTCCCCAGGTCAGATTCGGCGCTTTCTGACAGGACGACTGCTGCGGAAACAGATTGGCTGCGGTTGCGGACTATGAGCCAGCGCTGGTC
>JAWWPV010000420.1:0-2617 GCA_033854775.1 Trebonia sp. | reverse complement strand
CGGCGGCGGCGGGCTCCGGGTCGCCCGCCGCTCCTACGCCGGAGACGAGACCGCCGGTGACCGCGACCCACCCCCCGGCAAGCTCCCGCCCCGCGTCGTCGCACGTCGCCACGAGCTTGGCGTTGCGCACCAGTAGGTCAGCGATCGGCTCACTCATCAGGTGCCCCCTAGGTCAAGGTCGCAACCGCTCATCCGAACGGGCGCGTGCTCCACGCTCTTCCGCACTGTAGACACCTCATGTCCGGCGGACGTTCCCGGTGCCTGTCTACCGCGTGCCGGACATGGAGAAACGGGCGAGGACGCCGGACTCGGCGATCGCGATCAGGTTGTAGAGCACCACCGACACCCCGGTGAGCAGCGCCGCGGACGCCCAGATGTCCACGTAGTTGAACGAGTTGGCGTCCTGCAGCATCCCGTAGCCCATGCCCTGCCCGGTGGCGAGCCACTCGGCGAGCATCGCCCCGACGACCGCGCCCGGGACGGCGATCCTGGCTGAGGCGAACAGGGCGGGCACCGACGACGGCAGCATGACCTTGCGGGCTATCGTCCACGTGCCGCCGCCGTAGGCGCGCACCAGGTCGGCCGATTGGCGGGACGCCGACCGCAGCCCGAACGTCATCGTCACCAGGCCGGGGAAGAACACCACGATGCCGGCGATGACGGTGGTGGCCGCCAGCCCGCGGCCGAACACCAGCGTCAGCACCGGCGTCATCGCCACCAGCGGCACCGACCGGACGAGCACGGCTAGCGGCAGCAGCATCCCGGCGATGATCCGGGACAGCACGAACGAGAGGGCGACCGCGACCGCCGCGACCAGGCCTGCCACGAAACCGAAGGTCGCGTCGAGCAGCGTCCGGCCGAGGCCGCCCCACACGGACTGGGCGCCAGAGCTGGCGGCCGACCCGTGCAGCAGGTAACTCCACACGTCGGCGGGCGTCTTGGCGATTAGCGGGTCCAGCCCGAACCCGGCCACGAACGCCCACCACAGCCCGATGATCACCACCAGCGTGACCACCGCGTTCAGCATCGGCTTGACCACTCGCAGTAGTCTCCCGGGGAGGCGCCCCCCGGTACCCCCCGGTGCGCGCCCGGTGGCAGAAACCGCCGTCGTATCGGGCGCGCGCAGGACGCCTCCGTCGCCTGCCACGCTGCCGAGTACGCCGTCGCCTACGGTCGGGTCGGCTGTCTCACGGCCAGCGATGTCGCTCACCGGTCGCCCCCGGATAGCGTCGTGGTCCGCGCCCAGGGCAGCGCGACCCGGGCGACCAGCGCCGTCAGCCCGTAGCCGAGGCCGGCCACCAGGCCCGACACCAGAGCGATGCCCCAGGTCCGCGGCACCTGGACGGACGCCTCGCTGACGGTCATCGCAATGCCGAGACCGGTGTCGATGTGCCCGAGGTATTCGCCGATGATCGCGCCGAGCAGGGCGGCGGGCGCGGAGATCTTCAGTGCCGCCAAGGTGGCGGGCAGCGCCGCGATGAGCCGGACCTTGACCAGTTCCGCCCACCGGCCGCCGCCGTAGGCGCGGACCACGTCCAGCGTCACCTGGTCCGCCGACCGCAGCCCCAGCAGCGCGCCGATCAGCGTGGTGAAGAACACCGCCAGGGCCGCGAGGGTGATCATCGGGGTGGTCCCGGAGAACAGCAGCGACAGGATCGGCCCGATCGCCACCAGCGGCAGGCAGTACGACGCCACCGCCAGCTGGACCACGATCCGCTCAGCCGGCGGTACCAGCAGCACCAGGGAGGCGAACACCAGGGCGAGCCCGTTGCCGACCAGGTAGCCGCGCAGCGCCTCGCCCAGAGTGGCCGCGATCAGCGGCTGGTAGAAGGACCAGCCGTCGTCTCCGAGCTGCGTGAGCACCGCCCACGGAGTCGGCACGCCGGACCCCTTGGCGCTGAACACGGTGACCGCGAGCACCGACCACAGCGCGATCAGCACCACCAGCCCGATCAGCCCGGTGACCCAGGAAGGCAGGCGGTTCACGAGACACCAGCCCCCGTTCGGGAGCTCACTGCTTTTCTCCTTGGTCGCCGCCGAACAGCAGCTCAGAAAGCTTGTCGGCGTAGGCATGGAACTCAGGCGAGCGCGTCATCTCGGGGGTGCGCGGCCGGGGCAGCTCGACGGGAACGCAGGCGAGCACCCGGCCGGGCCTTGGGGTCATGACCGCGACGACGTCCGAGAGCAGCACGGCCTCGGTGATCGCGTGCGTGACCAGCAGCGTCGTCACGGCGCGGGCCTGCCAGATGCGCTGCAGTTCCAGGTTAAGCCGCTGCCTGGTCATGTCGTCGAGCGCGCCGAAAGGCTCGTCGAGCAGCAGCACCTTCGGCTCGACGACGAGCGCGCGGGCGATGGCGGCCCGCTGCCGCATGCCGCCGGACAGCTGGGCGGGCCGGGCCTTCTCGAACCCGTCGAGTCCGACGAGCTTGACGAGGTCCGTGATCGCGGACGGCGGCGCCTTCACGCCGGAGATCTCGAGCGGCAGCCGGATGTTCGCGGCGACGGAGCGCCATGGCAGCAGCGCGCTGTCCTGGAACGCGATGCCCAGGTGGTGCAGCCGCCGCGCGGTCTCCGGCGGCTCGCCGTGCACCAGGGCGGTGCCGGAGGTCGGCGTGTC
>JAWWPV010000419.1:0-3067 GCA_033854775.1 Trebonia sp. | reverse complement strand
GCCTCCAGGTCGATACCGTCGGAGCGGTAGCTGTTGGCGGTGCCATTGGTCGAGGTGGCGTTGTAGGCCACCCCTTGGCCGCCGGTGTCATAATTCTCGGCCTGCACGACGCCCGGCACCGCCGCCGCCGTCCCGCCGTAGGGGCCTTCGCTGCTGCCGGCCTGCCAGCTGTTGCCGCTGAGTGTCGCCGTGAAGCCGCTGGAGTCGTTGCTGAAGGCGGAGAACCCGGAACCCACACCGGTCACGGAGTTGCCGGTGATGGTGGCGTTGCCGGTGGGAGCCGGATAGAACGGAGGCGAGATCACGATGCCGTTGCGCCACGGGTTCGTGATCGTGTTGCCGGACAGCGTGGTGTTGGTGGACGTAGAGAACGCGACCCCGTCGTACACCGACTGGATGACGGAGTTGCCGGTCACGACGGCGTTGCTGACGATCCCCGTGTTCTGGCCGTCACCGCCGTTGCCGACGTGCAGGGCCGGCTGTCCCTGGTTGTAGGCGTTGCCGCCGGATCGGACGATCACGTTGCCGGAGACCGTGGCGCCGGTCATGTCGCTGCCGTTCACCCCGAACCGGCCGACGCCGAGCCCGATGTAGCGCGCGGTGTCAGCGATGTAGTTATCGGTCACGTGGTGGCCGCTGCCGCCGTAGACGCCGATGCCCTTGCCGCCCCACGCGGCGATGACCGTGTTGTGCGACATCGTGATGTTGGTCATGGGGGTGTAGGTCTGACTGCCGTTATAAGCGACCGAGTTGATCGCCATTCCGTCGTCGCCGGTGCCGCGGATGAAGTTGTTGGTCGCGGTCAGGTTGCTCCCCGAGGTGCCGGTGAGCGAGACGTTGTTCAGGTTGCACCCGTCGGCCCAGATCGACGTGAAGAAGTTGTTCTCCACGGTCCCGCCACTGCCCGAAGCCCACACGCTGGACTCCACGTGTTGCACCCACATGCCCTCGATCAGCCAGTTGGTCCCGGTGGTGTCCTCGGCCCCGCCGCCGCCGTCGACCTCGGCCCGGCTGAGCGAGTCGGAGTCGATGTGGAAGTTCTCCAGCTGGCAGGAGTAACACTGGAACAGCGCGCCGAGCGGCGTGTTGTTCGGCAGCGGCACATCCCGGTAGACCTCGCTGTACCAGTAGCCCGCGCCTTCGACGGTGACGTTCTGCGCGACCAGGCTGCCGGTACCGATCACGTAGAACGTTCCCTGCGGGATCCAGAGGATCTTGCCCTGGGATGCCGCCTGGTTGATGCAGTTCTGGATGTCGGCGGTGCTGTCGGTCGCGCCTGGCGCGGCGGCGCCGTTGGTCGGCGTGTTGTCGGCCACGGCCCCGCAGCTCGTGATCGATATTGAGTTGGCGGGCTGGGCCGCGGGCGCCGGAGCGTCCCACAGGTCGATGGAGTTGATCCAGTAGGACGACGCCGTGTTCGACGAGTCCTTCTGCAGGCTGAAGGTGGCGCCCGCGGGGATCGGCGAGCCGCTGATGGCCGCGTGGAACTCGTCCCAGAAGTTCCGCGGGTCGCCGTCGGCGGGGTTCTGGTCGCTCTGGTTGTAGTTGTTGCTGCCGCCCTCGTACTCCCAGCTCTGCAGGGAGTTCATGGACAGCGCCTGGCGGAACACGCCGTTCACGTACAGGTCCAGGGTGCCGGTCATGCCGCTGCCGTTAGCGGAGTCCGGGATCGAGGCGCGGACGTTGATGAAGTTGATCGGCTGGCCGGTGTTGTTGGTCCACTGGACGGACTGGCCGGTGCCGGTGAGCTGGGCGTAGGCGTGACCCGACGCCTCACCCTGCGGGCTGTCGTACTGGGTGGTCGGCGCCGAGGTCAGCGAGACCACGCTGGCGCCTCCGCCGAGGGCGCCCTCCGGGGCCTGGTAGGTGGTGAACGGGGTAGTGGCCCCGGCCACGCTCGGGTCCGGGGTGAACGGCGCCTGGTATGACGTGTCGGCCGCCTGCGCGTCCGGCGCGGCGGTAAGCGCGGCAACGGGGGCCCACAGCAGTCCTGCCGCCGCGAGGCACGCGACGACCAGCACCCGCAGGTGAGGCTTTCGGATTGGGGATGTCGGGGGTACGCGCAGCGGCTTCATCGGTTTCCTTGGGATGAGTCTGCAGGGCGGGCGAAGGCGTAACGGCCGGGGTGAGCGGTTCTGGCGGGCGAGGGGTGCGGCGGGCGAGAGGTGCGGCGGGGCGGAGGCGCGTTGTCCACCGCCCCGCCGCGGTCTTGTCAGCTGGCGTAGGCCTGGAGCTCGGAGAGCTGCCCGGCCGGCCAGGCGGTGTTGGCGGTGAAGGTCAGCTTCAGGTAGCGGACGCTCGCCGCGGTGAAGGTGACCGTGACGGTGTTACCGGTCGAGGGGTTGAAGGTGTAGTTGGCCGAACCGACCAGGGTGGTGTAGTTCGAGCCGTCGGTGCTGCCCTGGATGGTGATCGTCTGGGTCCTGGTGCCCCACGAGCTCGAGGGCGGCAGGTCCATGACGATCCGGCCGACGCTGTGTGCGGCGCCGAGGTCGACCTGGAACCACTGCGGGAACGCGTTGTCCGCGCTCTCCCAGTAGCTGCTGGTGTCCCCGTCCACGGCGTTGCCCGGTGCGTAGGTTTGCGTGTAACCACTGGAGGTGGCGGGCTGGTTGAGGGCGAGGTTGGTGTTGGCCGCCGCCGTTCCCGTGCCGGATAGGGCGACGGTCAGCGGGCTGCCCGGCGCGCTGCTGTTCACCGACAGCGTCCCGGACGCCGACCCGGACGCGGTTGGGGCGAACTTGACGCTCACCGTGCAGGAGGCCCCGGCCGCGAGCGAGGTGCCGCAGTTATTGGTCTCGCTGAACGGACCGGTGACGCCGACCGAGGACATCGAGACCGCGGCCGAGCCCGGGTTCGACACTGTCACCGACTGGGCCGAGCTGGTCGACCCCACCGTCTCGCTGCCGAAGGACACGCTGGACGGCGACGCTGTCAGCGGCGAGCTGGTGGGGCCGGTAGAGCCCCCGCCGGGGAAGACCTCAAACTCAGACAGCTGGGCCGCGCTCCAGCCGGTGTTCCCGGTGAAGCTCAGCTGCACGTACCGGGCGCTGGTCCCGGACGGCAG
>JAWWPV010000418.1:0-2825 GCA_033854775.1 Trebonia sp. | reverse complement strand
GCCGCGGCTAGCCTGTCCGCGTCCAGCCATGACACTGATCGCGGTCGTCGGCGCGACCACGGCGGGCAAGTCCGACCTCGCGGTCGACCTGGCGCTCGCCCTCGGCGGCGAGGTCATCAACGCCGACTCGATGCAGCTCTACCGCGGCATGGACATCGGCACCGCCAAGCTGACCCTCGAAGAGCGCAGGGGCGTCCCGCATCACCTGCTGGACGTCTGGGACGTGACGCAGACCGCGAGCGTCGCCGAGTACCAGGACCTGGCGGACGCGGTCATCAACGACATCACGGCGCGCGGCAAGGTCCCGGTCATCGTCGGCGGCTCCGGCCTCTATATCAGGGCCGCGCTCGGCGACCTTGACTTCCCTGGCACGGACGAGGCGATACGCGAGCGACTGGAGGCCGAGCTCAGCGAGCGCGGCCCGGCGCCCCTCTACGAACGCCTCAAGGCCGCCGACCCCGCCGCGGCCGCCGCCATCCTGCCGAGCAACGGCCGCCGCATCGTCCGTGCGCTTGAGGTCATCGAGCTGTCCGGGCGCCCGTTCAGCGCGACGATGCCCGGCTACGACGGTGGCCGCCCCGCGATCCAGCTCGGCGTCCAGGTGGACCGCGCGGAACTCGACCGCAGGATCGAGGCCCGCGTCGACCGCATGTGGGCGGCCGGCTTCGAGACGGAGGTGCGGCGGCTGGCCACCCGCGGCCTGCGCGACGGCAAGACCGCGGGCCGCGCCCTCGGCTACCAGCAGATGCTCCGCTGCGTTGACGGCGCGCTGACCCGCGAGGAAGCCCGCGACGAGACCGTCCGCGCCACCCGGCGCTTCGCCCGCCGCCAGGAGTCCTGGTTCAGGCGGGACCCCCGTGTGCGGTGGCTCGGCGTCGGCGACGGGCCCCGGGACCGCGCCTTGGCAGAAATAGCCATCAGAACGAGGGCGTAACGCCGCGTCCACGATCATACGTTCTGTGTCCGTCATGAGGGCCTTTGTGGCACCAATTCGTCACGGACAGTAGTAAAGATACGGTCGGTGCCTGACGCGTCACGGCGGGTTCACTAGTTAACTCGGGCTATTCGTCGCCGCGGATGGCTGCCGTTGTCATGTCAATGAGCCTGGCCCGGATGTCCGTCACTGTCGGTGTTCCATGGCGACCGCGCTCGCCTGCCGATGATTACCGCATCAGTAGTCTCACCGGGCCATATGCGGGCTAAACGTACTCCACGGTGTTTCGCTGCTGTAACGCTGTCTGGAAGCGATTTTCGCTAGTAAGGCCTGGTGAGAGGGAATCCCCCATGACCGCGTAACCGGGCGAGGAACGGGCGTTAGGGATTACTTGACCGCAGGCACTAGGCGTAACAGCACCAGCAAGTTCGGCCCCTTCAAGCGGGCCGCCCGTCGCTTCGGCGGGCCCGAGGGTCAGGCTCAGGAGGAGTACGGCGCTATCCAGAACGACGACACGGTCGCCTACGCCGACGACAGCTCCTACGGCCACGGCAGCTCCTACGGCTACGAGGAGCCGGCGACCCAGGCAGGCCACGCGGGTGACGCGGGCCAGGCGGATCCCGAGGCGGAGCTGAGCCGGAACACCGGCCGCTACACCGGGCGGCACGTGGGCCCCCGGGGCAAGACGACCCGGAAACGGGTCGGCAGGGTCGTCCCCGTCGTGGTGGCGGCCGCAACGCTCGCCGCGGCAGGGACGGCCGCCGCTTACGCCCTTGGCAGCGGCGGCCAGCCGCAGGCGTCGCAGCTGAACGCGGCGATGTCGTCGCTCCCCGGTACCGCCACCAGCACGGCTGGTTCCGGCGCGGGTAACGCGAACGCGGCCGCTGCCGGGCTGATCAAGATCGCCAAGGCCAACTTCAGCAGCGCCGCCAGCGCGGCCGCGAAGCCCGCCGCCAAGGCAAGCCCGAGCCACAAGCCGACCGCGGCCCCCGCGACGCACGTCGCGGCGGCCGTCGCCCCGGCCGCGACCACGCAGCCCGTGGCCCCGGCGGCCAACTCCGCCGCCACCAAGACTCAGGCGGCCGCCACGACGCTGAGCTGCAACCTGAGCTACGGCACGCTCCCCGACAACGTGACCGCGATCGTCAGCTTCCTGCTGGCGAACGGCTACAGCGACAACGCGGCGGCGGGCATCGCGGGCAACATGTACCAGGAGTCCAAGGGCAACCCGGAGTCGGTGGGCGATGGCGGCGGCGGCCTCATCGGCTTTACCCCGCTCCCATCGGGCTACGTCACCGGCAACGCGACCGCCGACCTGCAGACCCAGCTCTCCGCGGTGCTGACCTACAACCAGGGCTGGGCGTCGTACCTGCCGGCGCTGAACGCGGCCGCTTCCCCGTCCGCCGCCGCCGACATCTACGTCACGGACTTCGAGCGGGCCGGCATCCCGGCCGCGTCAACCCGCGAGGCCTCCGCCCAGAACGTAGCCAGCGCCTGCGGCATTTAACCCCGCCCGCCCCGCGCGAGACCGAACCCGCCCGCCCCTGCGGCCGCACCCCCCAGCGACCGCAGGGGCGGGTTCCTTCTGATTCTGGCCCGCAGCTGGTGACGGTAACGGTCCCGGTGCGGCCGGGCTGCCGCGCACCAAGATCAAGTTTTTCGAGCCCAGTGCCGAGAGTTAGGCCCCAATCTTGGGGCCTAACTCTCGGCGCTAACGAAACCAGCCGGGAAACCTGCCCCCCGGGCCTGCTCGGATTTGTCCCTGTGGCCCCCCGGGGCCCGCGGATTTGCCCCGGTGGCCCTCAGGCGCACTTCTATTGGCCCTGTCGCTCCCCGGCCCATTACGGGATTGGCCCGGTGGCCCACAGGGCTAATCCAGCCGGTAGTCCTA
>JAWWPV010000417.1:0-3006 GCA_033854775.1 Trebonia sp. | reverse complement strand
CGTAGGCCTCACCGACCGCGTCGACGCGCTCGCGGGAACCATCCGAGTGGCCAGTCCCATCGGCGTGGGAACGACGCTGCTGATCACGCTTCCCCTCGAAGAGGGCTGATCGCGCGTTCCCAGCCCGGTTGCCCGCGCGCACGGAATGCGAAGCCGCCGTGGGGGTCCTGGCCGCGGCGGGCGGCCTGGCCCAAGGCGTTAACGTCCGGAGTGCGAACGCGGGGCAGTGCCGCCCGGCCGGGCCCGGGCCTGGATCGGCGGGCGGGCGGCTCCGGAGTGAGATTCAAGATCGCCGGGCAGATCTGTCGATTCGAGGCGGTCCCGTCCGTCGGACTTAGTGTCAGGGTCCATATTCCGGTCGCAGACGCCGGCCGGCGAGCACGAGGAGAAATCGATGGCCAAGTTCGTGTATGTCTATGTCGGCGGTCAGATGGCAGAGACGCCAGAGGCGCAGGAGCAGGCGATGCAGGCCTGGGGGGCATGGTTCGGCACACTCGGCGACTCGGTCGCCGACATGGGGAACCCGTTCGGTAACTCCGCGACGGTAAGTTCGGGCGGTGTCACCGACGGGGGCAAGTCTGGCGCGGGCGGCTACTCGATCGTGTCGGCCGACTCGCTGAGTGATGCGACGGCGAAGGCAAAAGGCTGCCCGGTGCTAGCCGGCGGCGGGTCCGTCGAGATCTACGAGGCCATCCCGATGTAGTGGCACTGGCCCGGGCCGCGGGCTGGCCCGAGCCGCAAGGGCGGGGTGTTTTGCGCAGCAAAGCTCGTCCTGCCCGGCGCGCGGCAATCCGGACACATCTCGTGCGGATTGCCGCCCGCTGTTGCGCGGATCACGTCGTGGTAACGAGACTCGCAGCCGGCCTGGCGCACTGCCGGGTTCCGGGCCGGGAGTGAACACGCGCGGATGCTCAGTCCGCGAGCAATGCGGCGTGGGTGCTCATCAAGTGACGCTCCTGCCCGGGCGAGATGCCGTAGGCGAGTCGGAAGCGGCGGCTGAAGTGTGGGGCGTCGAGGAATCCGCCGCGCTGCCCTGTGCTCGTGGGCGATCTGCGTTGTTGTCCCCGGTCCCTCCTGGTGGCAGGCACAGAGCACGCCACGTCCACCCCGCTGACCCGCCTGGCGTCACCGCCTCATGGTCGCGGCCGCTCTTTGATCCCTGCCGCGAGCAGGTCCACTACCTCAGCGATGCGGGCTGCACGGAGATCCGGCCGGCGAGTGGTCGCATCGATCCAGCGGAGGTAGGCCTTGCGGTAGAACTGAGCGAGCGTGTCAAAGAATGCGCCCGCAGCCGGGCTGGCCTCGAGCGCTGCGGCGATGTCGTCGGCAAGATCGCCGCGTTGCGGACCTTCCGGAGCCAGCTCAATGATTACGTCATCGCCTACCGCCACGCCTATGCCGCGCAGGCGGTTCAGAGCGAGGGTCAGCACCCATCCGCTGCCGGCCGGCAAGAGCCTTGCGCGGATCCGGCAACCCTCGATTGTGCCGCCGACCGGATGGTTAGCCTTTGCACCCCACGCCTCATCCGGGTCGAACGGCATCGTGATGACCGCGCTGTCCCCAGGACCGGCGGCGACGGCGGCGTGGAAACGCTGTGAGCGCATGCCCTCTAGCGTGGCATGACGGTGGCGTCGGCGGGAGGTCAGCCCGGAGCGGCCACTACCGCGGCCTTGACGTGCCCGACAAGAACCCGGTGCCTGCAAGAGGCGCAGAACCTGAGCATCCTGCACGCCAGGAATGACTGTCAGAACCGCACTGGGCGCCGCATGACCGGATGTTCTCTGCGTCGCGCTGCCTGATGGCCGGAATAGCGCAGGATCTGGTACGCGCACCGGCGAACTCTACCGGCGGCACGCCAGCGGCCCTGCACCAATGGCCGCCGAAACCCGGGTCAGTTCACCGTTGCGGCCACCAGCCGAATTCGGGCCGGATATCCGGCCCGAAATACACGCAATAAGGGGGAGGGCCAGGTCAGCGAACTTCGGTGTACTCGCTGCGGTCCAGCCGCACAAGGTTGGTGTCGTGCCTGCCCTCTGGCCCGGCGACGTCGGTGTACTGGCTGCCGTCCAGTCGCACGACGCGGAAGCGGTCCCCGGAGAGCAGCTTGCGCAGGTGCCGCCTCCCGTTCATGCCCGCGAGCGCGACTGCTATAGCGGCGGCGAGAACCGAGCCGCCGAACAGCGCGAGCCCGCCGGCGACGTATCCCAGCATCATCATGACCACTGCGGCCAGCAGGGCCACTGGCACGGCCGCCACCAGCAACAGCGCGAGCAGCGTCACGGCGATCATGGCCTTGGCCGACCTGTCCGGCGTCCGCTCTGCGTACCAACCGGTCATCACGCTCACCTCTCAGGGGCCGGAGCCCGTCAACGGCCCACGCCTACCCAAACAACACGATATGTCGTGTCCTCCATAGCCAACGCGCCCCTCGATCAGAATCATCCCGCAACCGTCCGGCACGCTGAGGGCGGGCGAACACCACCGCGCCACGCAGCATAAGCGGACGTGGATCTGCCTCTGTCCGCAGCGGGTCCCTTCGTGGATGCCAAGACGCACGAGTTGAGGGCTGTGCACGACGTCCTGGCCGAGTTTTACGCGGATCGCCTGGCTGGCGCTTTGGACCGCATGCCCGCCGAGCGGGCGGTGCTGGGCCTGTCCTGCGACCTGACGCTGGCCGCAGGCCCTGGGCACCACGGTGGGGGATATCGGCTGCGGGACGGGGCGGCTCGCGCCGTGCCTGGCTGCGAGGGGCCTGTTCCCACAGGGGATCGACCTGTCACCCGAGATGATCCGGGTAGCCCGCCGTGACCAGCCCGGTTTCGATTTCGGCGTTGCTGACCTTCATGCACTGCCCTTCGCGGATGCCTCGCTGGCGGGCGTGGTCTGCTGGTACTCCCTCATGTACCTCGCTCCGCCAGAAAGGCCGGCGGCCTTCGGCGAGCTGGCACGCGTGGTCAAGCCGGGAGACCACCTGGTGACCGCGTTCAAGGCCGGTGACAGCCAGGT
>JAWWPV010000416.1:0-7029 GCA_033854775.1 Trebonia sp. | reverse complement strand
CCGCACCTGGCCAGCCGTGATGACCGGGTGTGGAGTCATGTCGCCGCCGCCTACGACGCCGCCGAAGCGGCGGTAGCGGACAAGCCCCCAGGGGGAACGACTGGCGTTTGAGAGGTCCCGTCCAAGTTACTTGCTACACGTCAAGCAAATTCTCCTGCCGCTTGGTCTTGATCGCCGCTGGAACTGTCACTAGCGTGCGGTTACGAACATGATTCGCGCGTTACAGGCAGCGGGCTGCCTCTGTTCGCACGCGGCCCGCATGGGGAGGGCGAGAACAATGGTGGCAGCGTCAGACCGGATCCTGACCACGCACTCGGGGAGCCTGCCACGGTCGGCGAGTTTCTTGCCCTTGGTGCTCGCGCAGGATGCAGGCGAGAGCGCGGGCAGTGAGCAGTACCGGGCTGCGGCACGTGACGCGGTAGCAGAGACGGTGCGGCAGCAGGCTGCCGTCGGCGTGGACGTGCTCAACGACAGCGAGGTCAGCAAGCCCAGCTACGCGACGTACATCAAGGACCGGCTCAGCGGTTTCGGCGGGGAGAGCTCGATCGAGCAGGTCACAGCGTCGGTGATGGGCCTCGATGAGTTCCCGGATTTCGCGGAAAAGCGGGCTAGGACCAGGGGGTACGCTACTAAGATCCGGTTCACCGCCTGTGATGGGCCGGTTGCCTATACCGGTCAGGACGCGCTGCAGGCCGACATCGACAACCTCAAGGCAGCTACCGACGCCGTGCCCTCGGCCGCGGTATTCATGAGCGCGGCGTCGCCGGGTGTGATCTCTGTGTTCTCGCCTAACCGGTACTACGGCAGCCAGGAGGAGTATCTCGGCGCGCTCTCCCAGGCCATGCGGGAAGAATACGAGGCGATCCACCACGCTGGTTTCATCGTGCAGGTGGACTGCCCCGACCTGGCCATGACCGCGCCAGGGGCAGGCTCTCTGGAGAACTTCCGTAACCAGATGGAACTGAACGTAGAGGCGCTCAACCACGCTCTCGAGAACATTCCCGCCGAGGCCGCGCGCATCCACATCTGCTGGGGCAACGGCGAGATGCCGCGGACCACCGATGTCGAGCTCAAGGACATCATCGACATCGTGCTCAAGGCAAAGCCCGCCGGCTTGATGCTGATGGCGTCCAACGGCCGCCACGCCCATGAGTGGAAGGTCTTCCAGGACGTCAGGCTGCCAGACGGCAAGTACGTGATCCCCGGAGTTCTGGACTCCACGACCAATATCGTCGAGCATCCCGAGGTGGTCGCGGACCGGCTGATCCGCTACGCGGACGTCGTAGGCCGCGAGAACGTTATGGCCGGCACCGACTGCGGGTTCGGGACGATCGCAGGCAGCGATGTCGTCGTACCGACCGTCACCTGGGCGAAATTCCGCGCGCAGGCCGAAGGTGCCAGGCTCGCCTCAGCGCAGTTGTGGCCCAAAGCCGCCTGACCGGCACCCTGGGCTTATGCGCACGCCATCAGTGTGCCGTGCTGCTCGATGGTAACGAGGCGAAGCGGCGGGTTTCGCCGGGCTCGCATGGGTAGCTGAGGGCGGAAGCTCAACATGCGAGGAGCAGAAATGACCTATCCCGCATCGCCACGTAACGCCGCCACCAATCGCGTCCGGCCCGACTCCGCCCAGTTCTGGGCGGGTGCCGTGGCGACCGCGGTCGTCGCGGCGCTAATCGCCCTGGTCGGCATCCTCATCTGCAGGTGGACGCTTAACATCCCGATCCTGGCGCCAGCCGGGGACGGCGCATGGGGCAACGCGCACACCGCGGAGTACGCGCTCATGGCGGCCCTGATCGCCATCATCGCGGCCGGCCTGCTCTACCTGCTCGTGCTCGGCACGCCGCAGCCCAACATGTTCTTCGACTGGATCACTGGGCTGGCGACGCTGGCCGCGGTCGTCTACCCGTTCAGCACCTCGGCGGCGCTCGACCAGAAGGCCGCCACCGCGATCGTCAACCTGGTGCTCGGAATCGCGATCATTTCGCTGCTCTCGGCAGTAGCAGCCAGGGCGATCCGCCGCCCGGTACCGCCGGCATACGGCGATGGCTCCGGTTACGGTCCGGAGCAGGGCTACCCGCCTGGCCAGGGCTACCGGCCGGACCGTGGCTACGTGCCAGAGCCGCGCGAGGACCAGCCGACGCAGCCGGTCGACGAGCCTTACGGCCGCAGGTCCCGGCGCTATTAGCGCGGGGCCCACCGCCCTGGCCCGGCCGTTAGCGCAGGTAGTATCGCTAACCTTGAGCGATGGAGAAGCTGAGAACGCACTCGTCTTCCCTCGCCGAGCGGAACATCGACAAGATCGCCGCAATGTTCCCCAATGTGATCACGGAGAGCCGTGACACTGACGGCGGCCTGATCAAGGTCATCGACTTTGACCTGCTACGGCAGGAGCTGTCCGGTCACGTCGTCGAGGGGCCCCGGGAGCGCTACCAGCTTGACTGGCCGGGTAAGCGCGAGGCGCTCTTCACCGCGAATGCCCCCGTCGCGAAGACCCTCCGGCCGGTTCGCGACGCGTCGGTCGGCTTCGACACCACGCGGAACCTCTTCATCGAGGGCGACAACCTCGACGCGCTCAAGCTCCTCCAGGAGTCCTACCTCAACAAGATCAGGCTGATCTACATCGACCCCCCGTACAACACGGGTAACGACTTCGTCTACGCCGACGACTTCGCCGAGACGACGGCGGAGTACCTGGCGAGGTCCGGGCAGGCGGATCCCGGCGGCACCAGGCTCGTGGCCAACACCGAGTCCAACGGCCGCTTCCACTCCGACTGGCTCAGCATGATGTACCCCCGCCTCAAGCTGGCACGGAACCTGCTCGCGGACGACGGGGCGATCTTCGTCAGCATCGACTCGACCGAGCACGCTAACCTCACCCGGCTCCTCATTGAGCTGATGGGCGAGGACAACTTCCGCGCCAACATCGTCTGGCAGAAGCGGTATACGCGCAGCAATAACACCAGGGACTTCACCGCCGTCGTGGAGAACGTCCTCGTCTTTTCCCGTAGCGATCAGTTCACGGTGAACTTGCTTCCGCGAACCGAGGAAGCGGACGCGCGCTACGCCAACCCGGACGGCGACTCGCGGGGCCCGTGGAAGGCCGCCTCGTTCCTGAATCCGGCGACGCCCGCACAGCGCCCGAGCCTTTGCTACGAGATCAGGAATCCCAATACCGGCCAGGTCACCCGGCCCACAATCCATGCCTGGCGCAGGACCAGGGCCGAGTTCGAACGCCTCGCGGCGGACAACCTGCTCTACTGGGGCGCCGACGGCGCCAGCCCCGTGCCCTCGGTCAAGATGTTTCTCTCCGAGGTCCGCGGGCTGACGCCGACGAACTTCTGGAGCCACGAGTACGCCGGTCATACCGATGAGGGAACCCGGGACCTGGCGGGGCTGATCGACGGCAAGGTATTCGATAACCCGAAGCCGGTGAAGCTGATGAAGCGGGTACTCGAGCACGCCACGGACAGGTCGTCGCTCGTGCTCGACTTCTTCGCCGGAACCGGGACCATGGCGCAAGCGGTGCTTGAGCTGAACGCGGAAGACGGCGGCTCGCGCAGGTTCATCGCCGTACAGGTTCCCGAGGAATGCGCTCCGGGGTCGGCCGCGTCCAAGGCCGGCTTCGCGACGATCGCCGACATCTGCACCGAGCGGGTCCGCCGCGCAGGAGCGGCAGCCAGTCGTGCCGCGCATCATCCGCAGTGGGACGCGGACACCGGCTTCCGGGTGCTGAAGGTCGACTCCACGAACATGACCGACGTCCATCGCGTCCCCGATCTCCTCGCACAGGACGACCTGGCTTGCCTCACCGAGACCGTTAAGCCCGACAGGACCACGGAAGACGTGCTGTTCGAGGTCCTGATCAGCTGCGGGGTTGACCTTTCCGTGCCTATCGCGGTCGAGAAGACCGACGGGCGCGAGGTTTCCGTCGTTGCCGACGGCGCGCTCATCGCCTGCCTGGCCAGGGACCTTTCACCGGCGGTGGTGCGGGACATCGCGCAGCGGGCGCCGTCGCGCGCGGTCTTCCTCGACTCCGGGTTCGCGACGGACGCCGACCGGATCAACGCGGAGCGGATCTTCGCCCGCGTCTCGCCAGCGACCGAGGTGCGGGTGATCTAAGCCCGATGAAGCTCCAGTTCAAGGTGCAGCGGTACCAGACCGAAGCCGTCGACGCCGTGGTCAACTGCTTTGCCGGTCAGCCGCGCCTTGACGCGGTTGGCGGCGTCAACGCGGAGATCGCGCTGAGCCCGGCGCAGTTGCTGCACAACATCCGCGCCGTACAGCGCGACCGCGGGCTGCCCCTGTCAGCCGCGCTCGCGCACAGTCCGGCGGCCGTCACGCCGGACACGCCCAACCTCGACATCGAGATGGAGACGGGCACCGGCAAGACCTACGTCTACATCAAGACGATCATGGAGCTGAACAAGCGCTACGGCTGGTCGAAGTTCATCGTCGTGGTGCCCAGCGTCGCGATCCGCGAGGGTGTGTTCCGGTCGTTCGCTGCCACCGCCGAGCATTTCCAGTTGGCGTATGGGAGTAAGCCGAAGTCGTTCTGCTATAAATCTTCGATTCTGCCGGAGCTGGAGCGGTTCGCCTCGGATGCCGGCGTGCAGGTGATGATCATCAACATCCAGGCGTTCAACGCGACCGGCAAGGATGACCGGCGCATCTACGACGTGCTCGACGCCTTTCAGTCTCGCCGGCCCATCGACGTCATCAGCGGGAGCAAGCCCGTCGTCATCATCGACGAGCCGCAGCGGATGGGTGCGGCCAAGTCGCTCGCAGCGCTTTCTCGCCTTAACCCCGTGATGGTGCTGCGGTACTCCGCCACCCATCGGGTCTCGCACGACGGGGTGTACCGGCTCGACGCGCTGGACGCCTACAGCCAGCGGCTCGTCAAGAAGATCGCGGTGCGCGGCATCACCGTGCGAGGGCTTCCCGGGGCTGCCGCTTACCTCTACCTGGACGCGATCGAGATTCTTAGCGGTGCCAGGCCCCGGGCGCGGGTTGAGCTTGAGGTGCGGAGCGCGTCTAGTGTTACGCGCGTCGTCAAGCGGCTCGGGCTGGGCGCGAACCTGCACGAGGTCTCGGGTGGCCTCGAGGCCTACCAGGGCCTGGTCATCACGGACATCGACGCCCACCGTGACGTGATCGAGCTCAGCTCCGGTGCTGTTATCGCTTTGGGGCAGGTCACGGCGGACGTGACCGATGAGGTAAAACGGCGCATTCAGATCCGTGAGGTTATCCGGGCCCACCTGGAGAAGGAGCGCTCGCTTTTCCCCCTGGGCATCAAGGTCCTCTCGCTGTTCTTCATCGACGAGGTCGCTAAGTACCGCGACTACGGCAGGGCGGACACCTTGGGCGCGTACGCGCGCGTCTTCGCTGAGGAGTACCGCGCGCAGGTCGACGAGCTGCTCGGTGTGCTCGCTTCCGACTCGGCGGCGGCCGGGTACGGGCGCTACCTCGCGGGCATTCCCGTCGAGAGCACCCACCGGGGGTACTTCTCCGTTGACAAGAAGACCGGGCGGTCCGTTGACGGCGACGTCAAGCGAAGCGGGGAGTCCACCGACGCCGACGCTTATGACCTCATCCTGCGGGACAAGGAGCGGCTCCTGTCGTTCGGCGAGAAGGTGCGGTTCATCTTCTCCCACTCGGCCTTGCGTGAAGGCTGGGACAATCCCAACGTGTTCGTGCTCGGGATGCTGAAGAGGAGCGACAACACGGTGTCCCGCCGGCAGGAGATCGGGCGCGGACTGCGGCTGTCTGTCGACCAGCATGGCGAACGGACGGACGACCCGGTGACCGTGCACTCGATCAACGAGTTGACGGTGGTCACGGACGAGTCGTACACCGCCTTTGTCGACGGACTCCAGCGCGAGGTTAGCCAGTCGCTTGAGGCTCGCCCGGGCGGGGCGAGCGCCTATCCGCGGCCGGCTGACGGGCGCAGGCAGCAGCGGTCGCCGCGGCACGAGGAGAACGCCTGCGAGCGGGTGCCCGTGCACCGTGTCGAGTTCGACTCCGGCGACCTCGTCGACCGGTGCGTCATCGCCCTGAACGACCGGCTCAAGGTCGCGGGGCTGCGGTACGTCGTGCAGAAGGGCGAGCAGCGGGCAACCGATCTCACGGGACAGGCCGGCTTCACCGCCGCCGGGTTTAGCGCCGCCGGGTTTAGCGCGCACGCCGAAACCGTGTCGGCATCCTCCCAGGTGGCGTACGACCTGATTGGCGAGATAGCCGGGAAGACCCAGCTCACCCGGCGGACGGTCGCGTCGATTCTGCGGCAGGTCAGTCCGGCCACGTTCGGGCAGTACCGGCAGAATCCCGCGCAGTTCATTGCCGAATCCGCTCGCCTTATTACCGGACAAATGACCAAAACGGCGGGATGGTTAAGTGCTAAGTAATGCTGTGGTCCGGAATGGCATAGCGGGTCAACATGGCTACTGTCCAACCCGCTACTTCCGTACACGCGCGCCGACCGTCGCCAGCCGGGAGCGGGGGAAGATCAGCCAGACGAGCGCCCGTCGTCGACGTACTCGATCAGCTCGCCGCCGGCCAGCCCGAAGGTGGCATGGCCGATCGCGATGATGTCGCCTTCCTTCAGCTCCTGCTGGTTGACCCGGGTGCCGTTGACGTACGTGCCGTTGTGGCTGCCCACGTCGATGATCGAGTAGCGGCCGGTCGGCGTGCGGCGCAGCTCCGCGTGCTGCGCCGACACGCCAAGGTCGGAGACGATGATGTCGTTGTCCGGGCGGCGGCCGATCCGCATGACCGGCGACTGGATCCGGACCCGCGAGGCGGGGTTGACGTGCTGGTCGGGTGGCATGGCGAGCTCGCTAGTCCACTAGGGAAAGTGCGCATTCCAGCAGGCCTGCCATGGCGGTGAGCGTCTACGGGTCGCGCCGCGACAGCCCTGCTCAGACAAACGTTACCGGCCGCTCACGCTTCGGTTCAATTCCTGCACGCGGATGAACACGGGAAGGGCCTGGCGGCACCCGGCCTGGGCCACCTGGCACCGCGTCGAAGAGGACT
>JAWWPV010000415.1:0-5296 GCA_033854775.1 Trebonia sp. | reverse complement strand
CCGCCGGGCCCGGCGACGCCGAGCGCGTGCGCCTCGTCGGCGATGAGCACCGCGTCGTGGGCCGCGGCGAGGGCTGCCAGTTCGGCCACCGGTGCCTCGTCGCCGAGGACCGAATAGATCGTTTCTGCCAGCACAAGCGCCCGCCGCTGGCTGCGGTTCGTCAGCGCGCGGGAGACGGCGGCGACGTCGCTATGGGGCGTCACGGTGACGGTGGCGCGCGCGAGCCGGCACGCGTCGATCATCGAGGCGTGGACGTGCGCGTCAGAGACCACGAGTGTGTCCGGGTCGGCCAGGGCCTGCACGACGGAGAGGTTGGCGTGGTAACCGGTGGAGAAGGCCAGCGCGCTGCCGAAGCCAGTGAACGCGGCCATCGCCTGCTCAAGCTCGGTGTGGATCGACAGCGTTCCCGACACCAGCCGGGAGGCGGCCGCCCCGGCGCCGTACGCCTGCGCCGCCGCGACCGCCCCGGCCACCACCCGGGGATCGCGGGCCAGGCCGAGGTAATCATTGCCGGCCAGGTCAAGTAGCGGTTCGCCACGGTCGGCCTCGACCAACCGCCGGGTGAGCCCGCGCGCCTCGCGCTCGGCCGCCTGGGCGGCCAGCCAGGCCGGGAAGCTGCTGCCGGTCATCGGGTTAGCCGTCCGCCGGTACCCTGCGGGGCCGCAAGGACTGGATACTGAATGCTCACTTGCCTGTTCACCTCTTCTGCCTGAAGCAGATCCTGCCCGCTTCCACCGGGCAGCACAAACTGTTCACGGCCGAGCCGGACGCGGTGGGCCAGAAGTCTCTGGCATAGGCAAATGGCAGTGACCGGCGGTTCCTCAGCACGTCCCGGCATCGGGAGGCGGGCGGTGTCCCTCGGGGGGAGAGGCTCGAGGGACACCGCCCTTGAGCGGCCGGGGAGGTAAGGAGGCGGCGACGGGGGTTTGCCGGCTCCGCCGTCCCGACCGCGCTGGTTCTTTACCTGCCGCTGAACGGCTCCTGGTGCGGGCAGGCTCCTTGGGCATTCCTGCTACGGTGGGCCGAGTCGCGCGGCGACGTCCGCCAGCAGTTCATCCTCGGTGTCGGCCATCGCCGACCCGCCGCCCGTCCAGGACGCTTCCCATCGTCCCGAGTCGCTGACATACGGGTGCGTGATCTTCAGGACCCTGGCGGCATGCGCCGCGACCAGCGCTATCCGGCTCGCCGCCGAGGATGAGGGGTTGAGCGCGGGAAGTTGCCGCACGCCGGGCGATGACGGTTCCATGCTCATCCCTCCCGTTTGGCGCCCGGCTTCCATAGCCGCGCACGGGCCTGATGTCCACGTACTCCGTGCCGCTGGTCATACCAAGCAGCAGCTATTGTGAACGCTAACAGACCGCAAGGTAAATGGGCAAGCGATTCAAGCTTCGATGGCCATCAAGCAAAAGCGCTGCTCAATGCGCGTCTCAGCGTCATTTCTTGTGGGACTTCCAGGCAGACGAGTTGACCAGCGAGCATGGGCCGATCTGAGCGCGCTAACATTCCCCCCTGCGCCGCGAGAGGAGGAAACGGGCGGATGGGAGTCAACCTACGCGACACCTCACCCGTCCCGTTCGGCACACGCGCCAGCCCGGTGACGAACTGCGGCGGCTCCAGGCACACGCCCATTTCGTCACGGATCCCGATCGAGTTCACGTGCATTGCACCCGTTTAGCCAGCAACCGCCGTAATGTCTCGCAAATAAGGCGAGTCACTGGCAAGCGCGCACGAGACTACTAAATCGGTTCCGACGGTCGCATCCTCGCCGCAGCTGGACGCGCCGAAGGATTCCTGCCCTGACCCCTCCCCCGCCTGTCCGCCACCAGATCCGGCCCCAAATCAGCCCGGTAGGCAGCGCCCAGGCACCGTCCGGCGTCCTAGGTGGCGAAGACCCCCCACAGGCCCCCCTGGAGTAACCAACGTGAGAACCGAACTGGGCATAAACCGCAGGGCCCTCCTGGCGGCGGGCGGCCTGACGCTGCTCGCCGGCTGCTCGACCCCGGCAAAATCCGCAGCTCACGAGCTGAGCACAGGTGCGGGCCCGCGGTCGGCGGCCCCCCGCCTGGCCGACACGCGCCACGACAGCACACCCCGGCCTGGCCCGGCCAGCCCCTCCGGCGGCCACCGCCCTGAGCGCGAGGGCGCGATCACCGCCGCGGTCCGCCCGGTGTACTACATCGACGACGGCCCCAAGGCCATCGCGCTCACCATCGACGACGGCCCCAGCCCGATCTACACGCCACAGATCCTGCGCTTGCTGGCGAAATACCACGTCACAGCCTCGTTCTCCATGATCGGCATCCAGGTAGACCAGTACCCGGCGGTAGCCCGCGACGTCGCCGCGGCCGGCCACGTGATCATCAACCACACCTGGCAGCACCGCGACCTCCCCACCCTGACCGCAGCCGCCGCCCTGACCCAGATGGACCATGCGACCGAAGCCATCCACCGGGTAACCGGCCGGATCCCGGCGTACTTCCGCGCTCCCTACGGCGCCTGGTCCCGCACGGTCCTGCAGCACTGCGAGAAAACCGGCATGACCCCCGTCGACTGGTCGGTAGACCCTCGCGACTGGGCTCGCCCAGGCGTCTCGTCCATCACTGACAACATCCTCCGCAACACCCGAACCGGCTCCATCATCCTGGAGCACGACGGCGGCGGCGACCGCTCCGAGACCGTGGCCGCCCTCCGACTAGTCATCCCCAGCTTGCTCGAAGCCGGCTACCACTTCCGCGCCCTATGACACACGGCCCGCTAGCGCCATTAGCGCGGACACTTTTTTTCTACGCGGAACCTTTTCATGCTCTGGGACCTGTCTGGAAGTAAGCCGGCATTCGCCGCCGTCTGCGTTCCGGATCTGACAGGGGCACCGCTGCCTGCCTGCCCGTAGCCGGGCTGGTCCCCTCCGGGCCGTCGGCCGTCCGGGGCCAGACCGCGGGTCACCGCGGGGGAACATCCCGCAGACCACCGTCTCACCGCCACAAAACAGAACAAACCAACGACCATAACGGGGCTATTTCGCGACTGCGGGTCAAAAGTGGCGATATCCGCCCCCGATGACCCTCGATCACGGAAACAGCCGGCCCGCAGCATCCGCAAACCGGGGCACAACCGGCGAACCGGCCGGCCTCCCTGGGCCGGACACCCGGATGACCCGCGATCTCAGCGGACAACGCCACCCCAGAACACGTCACAAGGACAGGCCACACGCGAAACCCACGGACCGCGGCACCGCGACACGCCCGGGACGGGCAACTCGAAAACCGACGCGCCTCTGCGAGTGAAAAGGTTCCGCGATAAAAAATAGTTCCGCGAAAAAGCGCCCGCACGGCCGCCGGGGACCGGACGAACCGGGCAAGTGGGACATCAAGTACCACCCGCGATCGACTTTAAATTAACGGCAGCGCCGCCGTCGAGCTAAACGGGCCGCTTTACGCCGACGTGCTCGCCACCGCTGAGGTAATCGGCAGGATCAAGAACTGACAGGCCCAGGTGCTCGGCCAGCCACGGGCCCGTCGCGCTGCCCGGGGTACGCGCGACGTCCTCGGGCGTCCCGGCGGCGAGGATGTGGCCGCCGTCCGGGCCGCCGCTTGGGCCCATGTCGATGAGGTGATCCGCGGCGCCGATCAGGTCGAGGTCGTGGTCGATGACGATGATCGTCGCCCCGGCCGCCAGCAGCCGGTCGAACACGCCAACCAGCGTGGCCACGTCGAGCGGGTGCAGGCCGGTGGACGGCTCGTCGAACACGTACAGCGCGCCGCGCTGGCTGCTGCGCAGGCGGGAGGCGATCCGCAGCCGCTGCGACTCACCGCCGGACAGGGACGGCGTGGGCTCACCCAGCCGCAGGTAGCCCAGTCCGACCTCGCTGATCGGCCGCAGCGCGGCGGCGACCGGGACCTGGCCGGCGAATCGTTCCAGGGCGTCGTCCACCGTCAGGCCGAGCACGTCAGCGATGGTCATGCCGTCGACCGCAGCGGCCAGGGTGGCGTCGTTGAACCGGGCGCCGTGGCAGGTCGGGCACTGGACGCTGATGTCGGGCAGGTACTGGACGTCGAGGTCGATGTGGCCGAGCCCGCGGCAGGTCGGGCACTGCCCCTCGCGGGTGTTGAACGAGAAATGCCCGGGCTTCCAGCGTCGCCGCCGAGCGTACGGGGTCTCGGCGAACAGGGCGCGGATCTGGTCGAACGCCCCGGAGTAGGTCGCGGGGGTGGACCGCGCGTTCTGGCCGATGGGTGAAGCGTCGACCTGGACGATCTGGCGGATGTCGGCGAGGTCAAGCCGGCGGACGTGCCCGGGCAGCGCCGACCCGGCCAGCCGCGCGCGGGCGGCCGGGATGAGGCTGTCGAGGATAAGCGCGGTCTTCCCGGCCCCGGACGGCCCGGCCAGCGCGGTCAGCTGGCCGACCGGGAAGGCGGCGGTCACGTCGTGCAGGTTGTACAGGTCACCGATTTCCAAGGCGATCTGCCTAACAGGTCCTGGCCGCTCCGGATGGTCACGAGTCACGGGCGCGGCGCCGGCCAGGAACGGGCCGATGACCGAGTGCGGATCCGTTTCCAGTTGGCCGGGCGTGCCCTGGGCGATCACCGTGCCGCCCCTGGTCCCGGCCGCGGGGCCGAGTTCGATGACCCAGTCCGCCGACCGGATGATCTCCCGCTCGTGCTCCACCACGACCACGGAGTTGCCGTTGCCGGCCAGGGCCGTGAGTGTCTTGCGCAGTCCGACCACGTTGCTCGGGTGCAGCCCGACGGACGGCTCGTCCAGCACGTACAGCATGCCCGTGGTGCTGGACCGCACCGTCGAGGTGAGCTCGATCCGCTGCCGTTCCCCGGTGGAAAGCGAGGCGCCGGCCCGGTCGAGGGTCAGGTACGCCAGCCCCACGTCCAGCAGCGGCGTGAGCCTGCTGTTCAGTTCGGCGAGCAAGCCGGTCGTCAGCCGGGTCAGCTCGGCCGGCAGCCCCGCGGGCTGGGCGGCCGCGAAGTCGCGCACCTCGCCCAGGGTGAGCGCGCTGATCTCCGCGAGGTTGCGGCCGCCGAGCTGCGAGGCCAGCGCCTCTGGCCGCAGCCGCGTGCCATGGCACACCGAGCACACCCGGGTGATGAGGAACC
Source organism: Trebonia sp. (assembly GCA_033854775.1). GTDB lineage: Bacteria > Actinomycetota > Actinomycetes > Streptosporangiales > Streptosporangiaceae > Trebonia. Next base: position 191 of record JAWWPV010000415.1, on the reverse strand, counting down.
GCTGCACCTGGTGCCGGGTGCGCTCATTGTTGCTGCGCAGGGAGCGTTCAACGGCCGCGACCGCGTTGTCGTAGTTGACCGACAGCTCTACAGTCCGCCCCTTCCGCCCGTTCCGGCCCGAGTGCAGCGTCACCTGCTGCCGGACCGGCTCGCCGTGCAGCACGATGTCGCGCTCGTGATCGGTCAGTGAC
>JAWWPV010000414.1:0-4902 GCA_033854775.1 Trebonia sp. | reverse complement strand
ACCGCCGACGTGGCCGAATAGAGCCTTCGACATGATGAAAGGTCCTCCACACTGAGTGACCAGAGTGGGCACAATGTGAACCGCACGCCCATGCGTGCGGGCAACAGTTACAGGGTCTCACCATGATCTTTAGAGGTCAAGTTGAGAACACCCTGTCATCCGTTATGTAGCTAATCTTACCAAAGATACTGGCGTCAAACAAACGATCATCCGCACAAAACCCCTACATCTAGGGCCTTTTAGCTGCTGAGATGCTACAAGTAGGCCCGATGGTGATAGACCTCACGCGCCGCTTGGCCGCGAATCCGGCGGAACCCCTGGCGCGCTCGCCCGGCTTGTGCTCGCCCGGCTTGTGCTCGCCGGCGACCGCTAGACGGCAACAGCACCGCGTTGCGGCCGCTGGCATCTCGGGCAGCTGTAGGAGGAGCGGTTCATGAACGCGTCGCGGCGGATCGGGGTGGCGCAGCGGTCGCACGGCTCGCCTTCCCTGCCGTACGCGTGCAGTGACCGGTCGAAGTAACCGCTCTCCCCGTTCACGTTCACGTAGAGCGCGTCGAAGGACGTTCCCCCGGCCTTGAGCGCTTCCGTCAAGACGTCACGCACCGCCTCAAGCAGCCGGGACACCTCGGCGGGCTTGAGGGTCTCCGTCGGCCGTGCCCAGTGCAGCTTCGCACGCCACAGCGCCTCGTCCGCGTAGATGTTGCCGATTCCGCTGATCAGCGACTGGTCGAGCAGCGCGCGCTTTACCTGTGTCTTCTTGCGTACCAGCCGGGCCGCGAAGTCCTTCGCGGCGAACGCGGCCTCAAGCGGGTCAGGCGCGATATGCGCGATCGGCGCGGGCACGACCCGCGACCGGTCGTCGGGGTAGGCCAACGGGACCAACATTAGGTGGCCGAAGGTGCGCTGGTCGGTGAAGCGCAGGTCGGGGCCGCCGTCGGTGAACGTGAAGCGGGCGCGGACGTGCGGATCGAGGGGACGGTCGCGGTCGCCGACCAGGAGTTGGCCGCTCATCCCCAGGTGCGCGAGCAGCGCCTCCGTGTCGTCGAGGACGAACCAGAGGTACTTGCCGCGCCGTTCCGCGCGCAGGAAGGTACGGCCGGCCATCGCGGCGGCGAACCCGTCAGGGCCGGAGACGTCCCGGCGTACCGCCCGCAGGTTGAACACCTCGGCCGCGGCGACCGTACGGCCCACGACATGGCGCTCGATCCCGGCGCGGACGGTCTCAACCTCGGGCAATTCAGGCACGGGACACCTCCGATCGGGTCGGGCACGCCGGAGGCTGCCGCATGAATGTGCCGTTGATGTCGCTATAACGACAGTGATGGCACATTCATGCCGGGAGCAGGTCAGGCGTCGGCGGAGCCGGGGGCGGGCTCCGGGGAGTTCGGCTGGGCAGGCACCGCGTCGCTCAGCTCCGGAGGCTGGTCGTCGCTTCCCGCGGCGGGTTCGGCGGTGATCGTGCGGTACGCGGCCTCCGCGGCCAGTTGCTCGGCGGCCTTCTTCGAGCGGCCCTCGCCGGTCCCGAGTTCCCTGCTGCCCACCTTGACCACGGCACGGAACAGCTTCTGGTGATCGGGGCCGCTGTCCTTCACCACGTACTCGGGCACGCCAAGGCTCCGGTCCGCGGTCAGTTCCTGGAGCGACGTCTTCCAGTCAAGGCCCGCGCCGAGCAGCGAGGAACGCGCGATGACCGGGTCGAAGAGCCGGTGCACGAGGTCGCTGGCCGAGTCAAGGCCGCAGTCGATGTACGTCGCGCCGATCACGGCCTCGAGCGTGTCGGCCAGGATCGACGGCTTGTCCCTGCCACCGGTCCCCTCCTCGCCGCGGCCAAGCCGAACGAACGAGCCAAGGCGCAGGTCGCGCGCCACCTCGGCAAGCGCGTTCATCTGCACGACCGCGGCCCGCAGCTTCGCCAGCTGCCCCTCCGGCAGGTCCGGGTGGCCCTTGAACAGGTGGTCCGTGACCACCAGGCTCAGCACCGAGTCGCCGAGGAACTCAAGCCGCTCGTTGGTCGGCAGCCCGCCGTTCTCATAGGCGTACGAGCGATGGGTAAGCGCACGCTCCAAGGTGTCAGCGGTGATAGGCACGCCGAGAGCGCACGACAGTTCGGCGGGGTCTCCCGCCTCGGTTCCATCCCCGTCACTACGTCGTCCGCTCACCGGCGCTCCCTGTTACATCCAGGCTCAGGCCGGATTCAGGACCTGCCGGCGGCGGTACGTACCGCACGTCGGGCAGGCGGCGTGCGGCAGCTTCTGGGCGTGGCAGTTGCTGCACTCGACCAGCGTTACCGGGGCAGCTTTCCACTGCGCGCGGCGTGAGCGGGTGTTGCTGCGCGACATCTTCCGCTTTGGAACAGCCACTTCGGCTCTCCTGTCAGTCTTCTACTCGGTCGTTTAGTTCAAACTTTGCGAGGAGACCCCACCGGGGGTCTACCTTGTCGCCGTGCCCGTGCCCTGGGCCGACGTCCGCGAGCTTCGCGCCGCACTCGGCGCACAGCCCCGGGCAGTCGTCCCGGCAGAGCGGCGACAGCGGCAGTGCGAGCACCACAGCATCGCGGAATGCTGGCTCCAGGTCAAGGAAGTCGCCGTCGAGGAAGCGTTCCTCGCCGTCGTCCTCGTCCTCACCCGGGTCCCGCAGGTACCGGTAAAGCTCCTGGAAGCTGACCTCAAGCGTGCTGGTGAGCGGGTCCAGGCAGCGCGCGCACTCACCCGTGAGCGGTGCGACCGCCGAGCCGGTGACGAGCACCCCCTCGGAGACCGCCTCGAACCGCAGGTCGAGAGCCACATCGCCGCCAGCAGGCACCAAGACTAGCCCAGAGCCGAGACCGTCCGGCGCGCTCGCCGTCCGCCGCTCGTCCTTGAACTCGCCCGGCCCCTTGCCGACAACGCGCATGTCGAACACGAAGTCACCGCTGCCGCGGGCATGAGAGCTGACCGGCTTGCTGCCTTTCGACACCTGACCCGCCTGTCCCGCATCTTCGCCGCGTGCACCGGGCACCCCGCGCGTGACTGATTTACCGTTTCCTTTGGACATCACAGTTTATCGTGTTGGTGATTGGTTGGCCGACAGATCAGCTTACCGTGACCTGAGATAATTCCCCAACTTGACGGCTACGCCGGTACTAGTCCTCGGCGAGGCGAGCGTGCAGGCGGCCCAGGACCGACTCGGGGACCAGGCCGCTGACGTCGCCGCCGTACTTGGCGATCTCCTTGATCAGGCTTGAGCTCAGGAACGAGTACAGCGGGTTGGTCGTCATGAACAGGGTCTCGATCTCGGCGAGCCGGTAGTTCATCTGCGCCATCTGCATCTCGTACTCGAAGTCGCTGACCGCGCGCAGGCCCTTCACGATCGCGTTGATGCCCTGCGCCGCGCAGAAGTCCACGAGCAGGCCGTGGAAGCGCTCCACCCGGACGTTGCCGTAGCCCTTGGTGACCTCGGTGAGCATCTCGACCCGCTCATCCACGGTGAACAGGGACTTCTTCGTGATGTTGATGAGAACGGCGACGATCACCTCGTCATGCAGCCCGGCCGCACGGCCGATGATGTCGAGATGACCATTCGTTACCGGGTCGAATGAACCAGGGCATACCACCCGCGCCACGCGGCATCACTCCTCATGCGCCCCGCGGGGCGCGTCAGGCTACGGTTCCGGCACGGTTGCCCGCGGCTAACCCCGCTTGACCCGCCTCCGCGCCGTTGCCGTACCAGCCGTACCAGAACGTGGCCTCACCGTACCTTCGCGACTTTCCCTGGGCGAAGCCGGGGGGCCAGTCAACCGGCCCCGACCTGGTGGCACGCTCCACCACGACGAGCGCTCCCGCGGCAAGCCAGCCATCGGAAAGCAGGGCCAGCGTCTTCGTTACGGCCTCGTCGGTCACCGCGTACGGCGGGTCGGCGAACACCAGGTCGTAGCCGCCCGCGCGCTGGTGCCTGCGCTCGCCTGGCGGGCGGGCAAGCAGCCGTTCCACCTTGTCGGTGGCCACGGTCGCACCGGGCAGGCCCAGCGCCTCGACGTTGGCCTTGTCGACCGCCGCCGCGCGGGCGTCGGACTCGACGAGCAGCACGCTCGCCGCCCCGCGCGACAAGGCCTCGAGGCCAACCGCGCCCGAGCCGGCGTACAGGTCTATGACGTGCACGCCGCCAAGGTCGCCGAACTCGGACATGACCGAGGCGAACAGCCCCTCCCTGGCCCGGTCGCTCGTCGGCCGGGTGCCTGTCCCCGGCGGGACGCGCAGCGTACGCCCGCCTGCCGCCCCGGCGATAACCCGTGTCACGGATCTGACCTCTCAGGCCTTGTCGAGGAACTCGGCGCGGCGGTCGCCGAGGAAGTCGTCGATCGCCTCCTTCAGCGCCTGGTGGGCGGTCAGCTTCGGGTCGGCGCCGACCAGCGTCGCCGCTTCCTCACGGGCCGTCGCGATCAGGTCCTCATCGGCGAGGAGCCGCAGCAGCTTCAGGCTGCTGCGGCGGCCCGCCTGGGCCGAGCCGAGCACGTCGCCCTCGCGGCGCTGCTGCAAGTCCAGGCGGGAGAGCTGGAAGCCGTCCCCTGTCGCGGCGACCGCGTCGAGCCGTTCCCTGGCCGGGCTGGCCGGCGGCGCCTGGGTCACCAGCAGGCACAGGCCCGCGTCGCGGCCCCTGCCCACCCGGCCGCGCAGCTGGTGGAGCTGGGAGACGCCGAACCGCTCCGCGTCCATGATCACCATGACCGTCGCGTTGGGCACGTCCACGCCGACCTCGATGACCGTGGTCGACACGAGGACGTCGATTTCCCCGGCGGCGAACGCGGTCATCACCCGGTCCTTCTCATCCGGGACGAGCCGTCCGTGCATGATGCCGACCCGGAGCCCGGACAGGGGCCCCTCGGCGAGCTCAGGTGCCACCTCGAGGACGGCGAGGGGCGGCCTG
>JAWWPV010000413.1:0-3034 GCA_033854775.1 Trebonia sp. | reverse complement strand
GCGGTGTCCGGTGACCTGGCGGCCGTGGCCGAGATGCGGGCCGCGTTCGACCGCCGGCGCAAGACGATCGTGCGGATGCTCAACGAGATCCCCGGCGTCGAGTGCCCGGAGCCGCTCGGCGCGTTCTACGCCTACCCGAGCGTCAAGGGCGTGCTCGGCAAGGAGCTCGCGGGCAGGCGGCCGACGACCTCGAGCGAGCTGGCCGCGATCATCCTCGAAGAGGCCGAGGTCGCGGTCGTTCCCGGCGAGGCCTTCGGCACCAACGGGTACTTCCGGCTGTCGTACGCCATGAGCGACGCTGACCTCGAAGAGGGCGTCGGCCGCATCGGCAAGCTTCTCTCCGAGGCCAGGTAAAGCAAGACAACGTCGCGGGGGACGGAGGGGATCGCCCTATCCGCCCCCCGCTTTTCTGTTCCACGGGGTAACCGCCAGCGGGCATGCACGTGCATCGGGGATAATGGAGAATGCCGCATGACCTGTCGGCCCTTCCCAAGGCGCATCTTCACCTGCATCTGACCGGTGCTATGCGCCACTCGACCATGATCGAGCTTGCGCGGGCGCACAGGGTGCCGCTGCCGCCCGCGCTTACCGAAGAATGGCCTCCCCAGCTGTCCACCGCCGATGAGCGCGGGTGGTTCCGGTTCCAGCGTCTCTACGACACCGCGCGCTCGGTGCTGCGCACGCCGGATGACCTTTGCCGGCTCGTGCGGGAGATCGCCGAGGACGAGCGGGCGGAAGGGTCACGGTGGCTTGAGCTCCAGGCCGACCCTTCTGGGTTCGCCGCCAGGTACGGCGGCATTACCGCGTTTACCGAGTTGCTGCTCGACGTGGCGGAAAAGGCGGCACGGGCGGCGGACATCGGGATCGGGATCATCGTCGCGGCCAACCGGACCAGGCATCCGATGGACGCCAGGACGCTCGCCCGGCTGGCGGCGCAGTACGCGGGACAGGGCGTCATCGGCTTCGGGCTCTCCAACGACGAGCGGCGCGGCCCGGCCGCGGACTTCGCGCCGGCCTTCAGGATCGCCGAGCGGGCCGGGCTGCTGCTCGCCCCGCACGCCGGCGAGCTTGTCGGCCCGGGCAGCGTCAGGGCCAGCCTGGACCTGCTGCACGCGAACCGGCTCGGGCACGGCGTCCGGTCGGTGGAGGACCCGCGGCTCGTCGAGCGGCTCGCCGCGGGCAGCGTCACCTGCGAGGTCTGCCCGTCCTCGAACGTGTCGCTCGGCGTCGCACCCGACGAGGCCTCCGTCCCCCTCAGGACGCTCTTCAATGCTCGCGTCCCGGTGGCGCTCGGGGCGGACGACCCGCTCCTCTTCGGCCGCCGCCTGGTGAGGCAGTACGAGATCGCCCGCGACGTCCACGGTTTCACGCCGGCCGAGCTGGCCGAGCTCGCCCGCATGTCGATTCGCGGCTCCGCCGCCCCGCCGGACACGCGAGCCCGCCTGCTATCAGCGATCGACGCCTGGCTGGCCGCGTAAGCGGGCCGAGAGCAACGACGTGGGATACAAAGTGCCCCGGGGGGGGCCCTGTGTTTCCCACATCACGGGTCAGCACTACAGGGTCACGCCGATGAGGATTGGTTCCGGGGTCAGAGTGACGCCGTAGGCGGCTTGGACGCCTGAGACGATCTCGCGGGCCAAGGCTAGGAGGTCGGCTGTTGTTGCTTCGCCTGCGTTGACCAGGGCGAGGGTGTGCTTGGACGAGACGCGCGCCCGGCCGGGAGCGCCGTAGCCCTTGCCGAAGCCCGAGCGCTCGATCAGCCAGGCGGCCGGGACCTTGACCCGGCCCTCGCCCGCCGGGAAGTGCGGCACCGGGCCGACTCCCCTGGCCGTCGCGGCGCGTTCGACGCCGGCGAACTCCTCGGCGGTGATCACCGGGTTGGTGAAGAAGGAGCCGGCGCTGCGCGTGTCGGGGTCGCCGGGGTTCAAGACCATGCCCTTGCGAGAACGGATCTTGATGACGGCGGCGCGGACCTCGCTGACCGCCGCTTGCTCCCCCATCTCGACCCCAAGCTCAGACGCCAGCTCGGCGTACCGCACCGGCGCTGACAGCGGCTGCCTCGCTAGCCGGAACGTCACGTCGAGCACCACGTACCTGGGCTGGCCCGCCGCCTGCGATCGCGTGCCGCTGGGCAGGGAGACCAGGGCCTCCGGCCGGCCGCTCTTGAAGAGGCTGGTGCGGTAGGAGAATCGGCAGCTTTCGTTCGGGATGATCCGAATTTGATCTTCCTGCCGGTCGTATACCCGCACCGCGGTGATGATCTCGGCCACCTCGCGGCCGTACGCGCCGACGTTCTGGATCGGGGTCGCGCCCGCGCGACCCGGGATGCCGGACAGGGGCTCAAGGCCCGCGAGGCCCTCGGCGACGGCGGCCGCCACGACGTCGTCCCAGTCCGCGCCGGCCGCGACCGTGATGTCCACGGCACCGTCACCGGCGTCGACGAAGGTGAGGCCGCGGGTGTTGACGTGAATGACCGTGCCGGGGAAACCCGCGTCGGCGATGACCAGATTGGATCCGCTGCCGATGAGCAGCACTGGCTCGCCGGCCGTGTCGGCGGACCGCACCGCGCCGATAAGGCTCCGTTCCGTGTCGGCTGATACGAAATCGCGGGCCGGGCCACCGACACCAAGCGTCGTGTAACCAGCAAGCAAAGTCGCGTTCCCGAGGCCCGATACGATGGCGGTTCTTGCCATCGGGCCTCCGGGGCGCGACATCGGGGGGTGCGGGGGGTCGTCCCCCCGGGGGGCAACTGTCACGGGAGGCGGACGGTGGCGCGGGCGCGGGTCAGCACCTTCGCCCCGCCGGCCTTCGCCGTCACGTCGACGGTGACCTTGTTGTCCGGCAGTTTCTCAAGGATCTTGCCGCTGACTTCGATCGTCGCGCCCCCCGTGGTTCCGGAAAGCGGAGTGTCGGGGACGGGGACCATGGCGGAGAAGCGCACACCGAAATCGGTGACCGCACCCGGATCGCCGCCTGCCCACTCGGTGACGAACTTGCCGGCCTGGGCCATCGTGTACATGCCGTGCGCGATCAC
>JAWWPV010000412.1:0-2629 GCA_033854775.1 Trebonia sp. | reverse complement strand
GCTCGATCCGACGGCGAGCCTGGTCCGACGCGGCGACGATCCGCCTGCGCGAGGCGGCCAGCTCTGATCTGCTCTCCGCATTCGCGATCGCGGTGGCGAGGAGCTCAGTGAACTTCTCCAGGCGTCCTTCCATATCGAACGGCAGAAGCTCGTCTGTGGACGCGACGCTCATCGCGCCCCACAGGCGGCCCTCGACGACGATGGGGCTCGCGACCGTCGAGACGATACCCAGGCGACGTGCGGCTCCCGCGACGGACCCGCTGGCCGACGGCCAGTCCATCGCATCGACACGGGCGGAGCATCCGGTGCGATACACCTCGGCCGAAGCCATTCCCTTCTGGAGCTCCCATCGCGTCCCGACCGTGAGTTCGAGGGTCTTCGAGATGCCGACGAAGACGATCGCCGGGCCGTTGTGCTCGAACCTGAGGACCGCCGCGTCCGCCCTCAACAGGTGAGTGACCTCGTCGCTGACGGCGGAGAAGATCTCGACGGGCGGCACGCCTCGCGCCACCAGCGTGGCCACCCGCCGCAACGCCGCCTGCTCCTCGGCGAGCCGGGTGAGAGCCGCACGGGACTCGGCATTCGCGATCGCCGTCGCCACCAGCTCCGTGAAGGAGGCCAGCCGCGTCTCGGCGTCCGGCGGCAGCGGCTGTTCCGTGCTCGTGCCGACACCGAGTACGCCCCAGAGACGCCCCTCGACCATGATCGGTGTCCCGACCGACGAGCGGACGCCCCCCTCGCGGGCTTCGGCACCGAGCGGGCCGGGCGTATCGGCGTAGCTCTCGATCCGGGCCGCGCGGCCGGTCTGGTACACGAGCGTGGTGACGTTCTGCCCCTCAAGCTTCAGCCGGGTGCCAACAACAAAGCGCCCGCCTGCACTGGCGACAAGCGTCGCCGTACCGTCGGGTTCGTAGCGGTTCATGTTCGCCACATCGACGAGAAACAGCCGGCTGGCCTCCTCGGCAACCGCGGCGAATGCCTCCTTCGGGGGCGCCCCAGCAGCGACGAGCGTGGCTACGCGCCGCAACGCCGCCTGCTCCTCGGCCAGCCGGGCGAGCGCGGTGCGGCTCTCGGTGTTCGCGATCGCCGTCGCCACCAGCTCCGTGAAGGAGGCCAGCCGCGCCTCGGTGTCGGTCGGCAGCAGCCGCCCCTGGCGGCTGAACGCTACGACGATGCAGCCCCAAGGCCGGCTCTCGGCGCTGACCGGCACGCCCACCGAGGTGCGCAGCCCCCAGTCGTGGGAGGCGACCTGGCCGATCACGCCGGAGACGTCGGTGTAGTCGATCCGGGCCGGCCGGCCCGTTTGGTACACCATCGTGGTCACGTTCCGGCCGCCGAGCGGCAGCTGGCCGCCGACCGGGGTCGGCGCCGGGGCGCCCGTTCTGGTCCAGGCGCCAACTACCTCGAGTGTGTCCTGCGGGTCGTAGCGGACCAGGATCGCGAAGTCGGCCGCCAGGAGCCGGCCGACCTCCTCGGCGACCGCGGCGAACACCTCCTCCGGCGGAGTCGCCTGGGCCACCAGCGTCGCTACCCGCCGCAGCGCGGCCTGCTCCTCGGCCAGCTGACCCAGCCGCGGCTGATCGGGTGGCCCACGGCCCACCCCCCCGGCGGGGGCACCGGCGCCGGCACCTAGGGCGTTCACAAGGTGACAGTAAACCCGGTGCCTGGCGGCCAGCAACGCCAGCAGCCCTGCCGGTCCTGGCCACTCGTGCCGCCACTCCCGATCACTGCCAACTGTTCCCCGGTGACGCCTCGGAAAGCTGGACGCAAGACTCAGGTCTGTTGGCACTAGTCTCCGGACTGGCCATGAGCAACCGGGTCTGGGACGGTTCCTTCGACTGGCCCACCTTCGACGGAAGCGGTGACCCGGCCACCAGCGGCGAGGTCACGGAGGCAGTCGCCCAGGCGGCCGCCCGCCGGTGATCACTGTCGCTGACACCTCCGGCATCATCGCCGCATCCGACCGCAACGCCCCTGAGGCCGCAGCATGCCGGGCGTTCCTGCAGGAAGCCGGCACAGTGATCATCTCGCCGCTGGTGCTCACCGAGGTTGACCACCTGGCCAAGGCCGGCTTCAGGTCCCAGGCCTTGACCGCGATCATCGATTTCGTCCTCGCCCAGGCCAGGCAATCACGCTTCCAGATCCCGGAAACCGGCCTTGCGGTCCTGGATACCGCGCGCATGGTCCAGCGCCAGTACGCAAGCCTGGACCTGGACCTGGCCGACGCGGTCAATGTTGCCCTGGCGGCCCAGTACCGGACCGACGCAATGCTCACGCTCGACCGCCGTGACTTCCGCGCGATGCGCCCCCTCACCCCGCACCAATGGTTCCGGCTCCTCCCCGAGGACCTATAGCCCGACTCCCCATTGCCTGGCCATCGACTCAGGCGTATCGGGGTGCCGTCAGCAGGCCTGATGGTGCTGGATTAGGCTTGGCCTGCAAGGGGAGCCTCCGACCACCGGTGGCCTAGGCTGGCTGCCCTCTGTAGTCTGCGGAGGCGGATGGGCGGATCCGTTGACCGAGCCCGCACTCGTAGGTAGGGAAGCCGAGACAGCGATCATCGATCGGCTTCTAGTGGATGCCGTCTCGGGCCGCAGCGGTGTCCTGGTCCTCATCGGTGAAGCGGGGG
>JAWWPV010000411.1:0-6746 GCA_033854775.1 Trebonia sp. | reverse complement strand
GACCTGCCGGACGGCAGCGACCTGGCGGTCGTCCCCGGTGCGAGCCACCTGTTCGCGGAGCCAGGTGCGCTCGACCAGGTCGCGACGCTGGCGGCCGCCTGGTTCACCAGGCACGTCCGCGACGGCGGCTGAGCGGCTAGCTGGGCACTTCCCGTACGACGTCCCGGGGTTCCTTGTCGTCGCGCAGGCCCTGGAACCGGGGGTGTCGCAGCTCGCCGTCGTCGGTCCACTCGCTGAAGGCGACCTGGCACACGAGCCGCGGCGTGACCCAGTGCACGCCGCGCGGGCTGGGCAGGTGCCCCTTGGTGAACGGCGCGGTCTCGCGTTCCAGCCGGGCAAGCACCGCGTGCAGGTGCTCCAGCGTGCGGGTGTCGAACCCGGTCCCCACCTTCCCGGCGTACACCAGGTCGCCGCCGGCATCGTAGTAGCCGAGGAGCAGCGCGCCGAAGCCGACGCGGGAACGCTGCGGGTCGGTGTAGCCGCCGATCACGAACTCCTGCGCGTTCTCGCACTTGAACTTGAGCCAGTTCTTGGTGCGGCCGGCCAGGTAGGGGGCGTCCGCGCGCTTGGCGATCAGCCCTTCCCAGCCGTCCTTGCACGCCTGTTCCCAGTAGGGCTCGCCGTTCCCCGCCCGGTCCTCGGTGAACCGCAGCGGGTCACGGAAGTCGACAAGTCCAGCCAGGAGCCTCTTGCGCTCGGTCAGCGGCAGGGCCCTGGTGTCATGGCCATCCGCGTAGAGCACGTCGAAGAGGTAGTAAAACACCGGGATGTCCTCAAGCAGCCGCTGCGGCGGACTGGCGAGGCCGAGCCGCTGCTGCAAGCGCTCGAACCGCGTCTGCGGGCCGTCGAAGGCGACGACCTCGCCGTCTACCACCATGTCGCCGTGCCGCTGAGCGGCCAGTGCCGCGGCGACCTCGGGGAAGGTCGTTGTGATGTCGTGCTGGCTTCTGCTCTTCAGGCTGACGCCGTTGGGACCGCAGAACGCCAGGCAGCGCTCGCCGTCGAGCTTGCGCTCGTAGATCCACTCCGGGTCGGAGAACCGCTCCTGGGTCAGGGTCGCCAGCTGCGGTTCCTCCCAGGACGGCAGCGCAGCGGCACGCTCGGTTTTCGACGCCATCGTCATCCTTCCCGCCGGCCGTCGGACAGGGACTTGAGGCGGCGGCGGGCGGCGGTGAGACCGTGCCGGTGCCTGGACAGGCCGGCCCACGGGTCTTGCGTGGTCGCGAGCCGGTCACCCATAGTACGCATGGTAAACCGCCCCGGGTTCAGGTCCGCGTCCTCGGCCTCTTCCCAGTGCAGCGGGGTGGCGACCGGCGCACCGTGACGGGCCCGCACCGAGTAAGGCGCGATGGCCATCTGGGCGTAGCCGTTGCGCTGCAGGTCGAGGTAGAGCCGCTTCCCTCGCTGGTCAACGCGCTGTTGCAAGGTAAGCCGATCCGGATCATGGCGGACCATCAGCTCGGCGACCTCGCGGGCGAAGTCGCGGACCGGGTCGAACTCCTCGTCGGCGCGCAGCGGCACGTGGACGTGCAGGCCCTTGCCGCCGGTGGTCTTCACGAACGCCGAGAGGCCGAGCTCCTCCTCAAGCAGCCGCCGCAGGTCGAGCGCGCAGCGGCGAGCCTCGTCGAAGGCCTCCGCGGCGGGCGGATCAAGGTCGAACACCAACTGATCGGGCCGGTCGAGCGCGGTGACCCGGCTGAGCAGCACGTGGAGTTCGATGCAGGCCTGGTTCGCCAGGTAGATCAGCGTCTCCGGCCGGTCGCACACCACCTGGGAGACCGTGCCGCCCCGCCCCCGCCGCGGCACTTCCACCCGCTTCACCCAGTCGGGAAAGTGCCGGGAAACGTTCTTTTGGATGATCGCCTCGCCGGTCACGCCGTCGGGATAACGCCCCATCACAACCGGCCGCTCCCTCAGGTACGGGAGCATGCGCGGCGCGACCATCCGGTAATAGTCGACGAGGTCGCCCTTGCGCAGGCCCTCGTCAGGGAAGAACACCTTGTCCAGGTGAGACAGCTGGACGGTCACCCCGCCCGAGGTGACCAGGTTCGCTTGCCGGGCACTCATATCCGCTGACATACCGTCATCACGCCCACCGAAACGCGCCGGCCGGCCGCCGGCCCGCGTCTTTTCTTAGGAGCCGGTGCTCCTGCGGGCCGCGCAACGGCTGCCAGCCCGGCGGTCACGTCATGCCCAGCCAATGATCTTGGAAACTTTGCGTTACCTGGAAATAAGGCACGCGTAGCACGTGCGGAAGTTCCACGTAATGCGGGGTTTCCACGTTACGGCCACGGGTGCACCGCGGTGCACGGCGATCATGGTCCCCGGGTAAGCAAACTATGGTCACTGGGTAAGTAGAGGCGGTGCCCGCTCGCGGGCGGGCATTTTCGGAGGCATATCGTGCGGGTTCTCAGGTTTCTGGTGAATGGTGGCGAGCCCCGCGCCGGGGTCCTCGACGGCGACGTGGTGACCGAGCTCGCGGCGGCCGGGTCGCTTGGGGAGCTTCTGGCGCTCCCGCTTGACCGGATCCGCGAGATCTGCGCCAGCCCCGGCGGTGCGCGGATCCCGGCCGCCGACGTGCAGTTGCTCGCCCCGCTGGACGGCCGCATGGAGGTGTGGGCGGCCGGCGTCACCTACGAGCGGTCAAGGACCGCGCGGATGGCGGAGAGCGAGCAGTCGGCGGACATCTACGACCGCGTGTACGCGGCGCCGCGGCCCGAGCTGTTCTTCAAGTCGGCCGCGTGGCGGGTCAGCGGCCCCGGCGTGCCGGTATCCGTGCGGTCGGATTCGACCATCGACGTCCCGGAGCCCGAGCTGGCCGTCGTGCTCAACGCGGCCGGCGCGGTCGCGGGCTACACGATCTGCAACGACATGAGCTCACGCTCCATCGAGGGCGAGAACCCGCTCTACCTGCCGCAGGCCAAGATCTACCTTGGCGGCTGCGCGGTCGGCCCGTGGATCGTCCCGGCCTGGGAGGTTCCCGACCCGTACGCGCTGACCATCGAGCTGTCGATCGCCCGTGGCGGCTCGACCGCCTGGGCAGGCAGCGCGAGCACCGGGACGCTGCACAGGAAGATCGACGAGCTGGCCGCCTACCTGTTCCGGGCGGACGAGTTCCCTGCCGGGGTGATCCTGTCCACGGGCACCAGCTTGGTGCCTGACCTTCCCTTCACCCTTGAGTCAGGCGATCAGATCCGCATCCGGATCTCCGGCATCGGCGAGCTAGCCAACCCCGTGGTCCGCGGCAAGCCTGCCTAGTCAGGCTGGCCCCGCGTGGCGGCGATCGCCGCGAGACCGCCGATGAACAGGTCCACGCCGAACTTGTAGTGATCTTCCGGGTTGTCGCACGCCGTCATCGGAAGTGCGCACTCGACCAGCCGGGGGAACTTGGCCGGGGACTGGGTCGCCAGCGTGACCTGCTTCTTGCGCTGCAGCTCCGTGCGCTCGGCGTCGTCAAGTGACTCGATCCCTGGTTCGCTCATTACGAGCATGATGCCGGTCCACAGCGCCAAACCCGCCGCCATGCTCGCGTCCTCCGGGCTGAAGCCCGCCGTCCGCAGGATGTCCAGGGTGAGCTCGGTGGCGTTGAGCTGGGCCTCGGCGTTCAGCCCCTTGGTTTTCAGCAGCAGGGTCGGCGCGGCGGGATGCGCGCGCAGCACCTTAAGCAGGGACTCAAGCAACGTGCGGATCTGCTCCGTCCACGGGGCGGTGCGGTCGACGCGCAGGTCGATCTCGCTCCAGAGGCGTTCAGCAAGCCCTTGGAGCAGATCGTCCTTGCCGCGGAAGTGCCAGTACAGCGCCATCGGGGTCACGCCGAGCTCGGTCGCGAGCTTGCGGATCGTCAGCGCGTCAAGCCCGGACTTATCGACGAGCGCGAGCGCCCGGTCAGCCACGGCGGCCCTGGTCAGGTGGGCCCGCCCGCCTTCGTCGGAGAGCGCGGAAGAAGTCACTTGACAACTGTACAGCGTACAAGGCAGGATCGGCAATGGCAGACATGTACGGCGTATATGAACGTCATACAGGTACGGCTTACAGGTACGCCGTACACGGAATCCTCCGGGGAAGGCGCAAGCTCATGGCAGAACGGGCCCGGTGGTGGGCGCTGACGGCGGTCAGCCTCGCCACTCTGATGACCTATCTCGACAACAACGTGACCAACGTCGCGCTCCCGACCATCGAGCACAGCCTCCACCTGTCGGTGAGCGGGCTTGAGTGGATCGTGAGCAGCTACCTGCTCGTGCTCGGCGGGCTGCTACTGGTCGGCGGCCGGGTGGCCGACGTCTACGGCAGGCGCCGGATGTTCATCGCCGGCCTGGTCATCTTCACGCTCTCCTCGCTCGCGGCCGGGCTCGCCGGTAGCGCCGGCGTGCTGATCGCCGCGCGCGCGGTGCAGGGGCTTGGCGCGGCGCTCGTGATGCCGACGGGGCTGGCGATCATCGCGGCGACGTTCACCGATGCCCGCGAGCGGACCGCGGCGATCGGCATCTCGGGCGGGATCGGGGCACTCGGCCTCGCGCTGGGCCCGGCGGTCGGCGGCGTCATCAGCCAGCACCTGCACTGGGGCTGGATCTTCCTGATCAACGTCCCGCTCGGGGTGGTCACCCTGGCGATCGCGATCCCGTTCGTCGCCGAGTCGCGCGCGGCGCAGGCCGTGCCCGGGATGGCCGGGTCGCGGCCCGCGACAACCTTGGTGCGGCTTGACGTGCCCGGTCTTGTCACCTCCGCGCTCACGCTCTTCGCGCTGACCTACGCGCTGATCGAGGGTGGCGACAAGGGCTGGACCTCGCCGCTGATCATCGGCGCGTTCGCGGTCGCCGCGGTCGCCGCCGGGGTCTTCCTGGTGATCGAGTCGCGCAGCGCATACCCGATGATCCCGCTGCGGATCTTCCGGTCCGCCTCGTTCAGCGGCGGCATCGGCACGATGATGATCTGGTCGTTCGGCGTCCTCGGCATCTACTTCTTCACCTCCCTTTACCTGCAGGGCAACCTCGGGTTCTCACCCACCAAGGCGGGCCTGGCGTTCGTGCCGATGGCGTTGTGCCTGGCGGCCGCCGCGGTGCTGTCGCCGCGCGTCGTGCCGGTGCTCGGCGCGCACCGCACGGTGGCGTTCGGCATGGCGATCATGACGGTGGGCCTGGTGCTGTTCGCCCGACTCGGCGCGAGCGCGACATTCGGCTCGCTGCTGCCCGGGTTCATCCTCTTCGGCCTCGGGGCCGGCCTGATGACCGTGCCGCTGACCAACGTGGTCCTCGACGGGGTGCCGACCGACCAGGCAGGGATAGCGTCCGCGCTGTTCAACGCTTCGCGCGAGGTGGCGGGCCTGCTCGGGGTAACGGTGGTCGGCGCCGTGCTCCGGTCAAGCGAGAGTGCCGCGCTGCGGTCAGGGACGCGGCCGGCCCAGGCGTTCATCGACGGGTACCACTCCGGCCTGTGGCTGACGATCGGCCTGCTTGCCGCCGGCGTCGTGCTCAGCTACGTGACCCTGCGGCCGCGACTGCGGCCCGCCAACCCCGGGCCCGCCGGCCTCGGGTCGGCCGACGTTGAGGCCGCCGAGCTTGGGCTCGCGGACCTTGTGCTGGGGGAGCCACGGCCGCAGGAACAATAACTCGGTTACCGCATGAGGGTCTTGGCGACCTGGGCGATGCCCTGGCCCCACGACGCGAGCTGATCGGCAGGCAGGTACGCGGTGCCCGCCTTGGTGTAGTCGGCCATCGGGGCGGCGACGTACCGTTCGCGGCCGTCGGGGCCGATGAAGTAGATGATCGAGGTGTGCACGATGTCCGCGTTCGGGTTGGGCGCCGCGACCGAGACGTTGTAGCCCTGCCAGGTGGGCCGCAGGGCGCTCACCGGCCCGGTGAAGAAGTGCCAGTCGGGGATCGAGCTGAGCTGGTGCTCGGTCGAGTAGGCGGCGACGTCCCGCACCTGGTTGAAGTACTGGTTCACGTTGACCGCGGCGAAGACGACCTGGCTCGCCCCCGTGCCGAGGTCGTGGTAGGCGTCGACGTATTCCTGGGAGACCAGCGGGCAGATGTCGATGCAGTGCGGGTCCATGAACTCAAGGACGATGACCTTGCCGCGCAGGCTCGACAGCGACAGCGTCCGGCCGTCCTGGTCGGTGAGCCGGAAGCCGGGTGCCGCGACGGCGGGCACCGGGGACAGTCCCATCAGGTTGATCGTGGGCAGTGAGACGCTGGCGGGAATGCCCGAGGGACGCTGGTTGGCCAGGGAGTCCGCGTCGTGCCGCCTGACGGCGACGACGACGGCGAGGGTCCCGGCGATGAGGATGACCGCGGCCGCGCACACCCCGGCCATGATCCACGCCCGGCGATTCCGGCCGTTCGCGGTGTCAGGGGCATCCGCGCCCCGGGGCGCCTGCCCGGTGCCCGTGCCGTCCGGTGTCACTTGCCGACCTTGTCGCATCGCCGCTCCCGCCTGCCTAATAGTGCCATACCACCGGGTGCACCACGGGTCCGACCCGGTCTACCTCGACCGGAACTACGCAGGCATCCTGATCGTCTGGAACCGAATAAAAAGAACCAGAGATGGCGGGAGGGACGTGGCGGAACGGCTAGGGTAAATCTCGTTATATGCGGATAATGGCACTTCGGCTGATCGCTGCGTGGAGGCGGGCACATTGGTGGATAGCAGCGGGTGGGCGAGCATCATCCCCGAGGGCGAGCCACCGGAAATCGACGTGACCGTCGCGCACCCGGCCCGCATCTACGACTACTGGCTTGGCGGCAAGA
>JAWWPV010000410.1:0-2793 GCA_033854775.1 Trebonia sp. | reverse complement strand
GAGGTCATCGTCGACCGGATGAGCGGCCCGTACCTCGGCGGCGCGACGATCGACTTCGTGGACACGATCGAGAAGCAGGGCTTCACGATCGACAACCCGAACGCCTCCGGGTCCTGCGCCTGCGGCGACTCTTTCCACTGACCGCCGGCCCCGACGACACCTGAATAGAGTCCCCCAACGATGCGGATAGCTGTCTCCGGGTCGATCGCGACCGATCACCTGATGACCTTCGGCGGCAAGTTCACCGACACGCTGATCGCCGAGAAGCTGGACAAGATCTCGGTGTCGTTCCTCGTCGGCGACCTGGAGATCAGGCGCGGCGGCGTGGCCGGGAACATCTCGTACGGCCTAGGCTGCCTGGGCCTCAAGCCGCTTCTCGTCGGCTCCGTCGGCCAGGACTTCGCGGAATACGCGTCCTGGCTGACGGCGCACGGCGTCGACACGTCCAGCGTGCGCACGTCGGAGACTAGGCACACCGCCCGGTTCACCGCCACGAACGACGAGACGGGCAACCAGATCGCGTCGTTCTACCCGGGCGCGATGAGCGAGGACGGCGAGATCGACATCATCTCGCTGGCCAGCGCCAACGGGGTCGACTTGGTAGTGATCGGCGCTGGTGACCCGGTGGCCATGCAGCGGTTCACGGCCGACTGCCGCGCCGCGGGCCTCAGGTTCGCCGCCGACTTCTCCCAGCAGGTCGCCTTCCTCGACGGCGACTCGATGCGCACCCTGATCGAGGGCGCAGCGTACTTGTTCTGCAACGAGTACGAGGCCGCCGTCATCGAGCAGAAGGCCGGCTGGAGCAGCGAGGACATCCTGGACCGGGTGGAAACGAGGATCATCACCCTCGGCTCCGCGGGCGCGCGCGTCGAGCGCAAGGGCGCCGAGCCCGTCGTCGTCGGCCCGGTCAAGGACGCGACGCTCGTCGAGCCGACGGGTTCTGGTGACGCGTTCCGCTCGGGCTTCCTCGCTGGCACGGCGTGGGGCCTGCCCATGGAGCGCGCGATCCAGCTGGGCAACCTGATGGCGGTGCACGCCCTGGAAGTGGTCGGCCCTCAGGAGTATGACCTCGCCCTGGCCGACCGCGCCAAGCACGCCTACGGCGCCGAGGCAGCCGAGGAAATCGCCGCCCACCTGCCGGCCTAGCACAAGCAGGCGGATACCCCGCCCGGCGGAGCCATCTTCGCCGAGCGGGGTATTTGCGTCCCCGGTGGTTGTGGCAACGAGCCGGCTATAGGCGGCCCGTTGCCGCAACCACCCGCTTGCTCGGACCACGGCGCGACCCTGACGCGCCCCCGCGACTACGACGGGGAGTAGTTTTGAGGCATGGCCCCGCTCGCGACCGCTTACAGTGGCCCCCCCAAGCTGACCCTTGCCCGGGCGTTCACCGAGTGGCGCGTTGACGTGCCGATGCTGGTGCTGATCCTGCTGCTCGCCGCCTGGTACCTCGTGTCCGCGGCGAAGGTCAGGCGGGGCGGCGGCCAGTGGGGGAGCGGCCGCACGTTCGCGTTCATCGTGCTTGGCCTGGGGTTCTGGGCGATCGCGACGATGGCGTGGCCCGGCGTCTACGAGAGCGTCCTGTTCTACGCCAGGGCCACCCAGACCGTGCTGCTCGTCCTGGTTTCGCCGCTGTTCCTCGCGATGGGCAAGCCGCTCACGCTGCTCATCGAGGCCTACCCGAGGATTGGCCGCCCGGTCGAGCGGGCCGTCCGGAGCCGGGTCGCCAGGGTCGTGACGTTCCCGGCGATCACCACGCTGCTGCTGGTGGCCGTGCCGATGAGCATGTACTTCACGACCTGGTACACGCACGTGTTCACCAGCGGCACGGTCCGCGAGCTCACGTACCTCATCCTGATGGCACCGGGGTACGTGTTCTTCTGGACGCTGCTGCGCGTCGACCCGGTGCCCTGGGAGTACCCGTACGGCGTCGCGATGTGGATCACCGCCGCCGAGGTGGTCGGTGACGCGTTCTTCGGCATCGCGATCATCGCGGACCAGACCATTCTCGGGGCCGCGCACTACCACGCGGTCGGCTACCCGTACGGCCCGAGCCTGGCCACCGGCCAGGTCCTCGGCGGCGGCATCATCTGGATCCTCGGCGACTTCGTCGGCTTGCCCTTCCTCGCCGTCCAGCTGATCCAGATGATGCGGGCGGACAAGCTAGAAGCCGCGGAGATCGACGCCGAGCTAGACGCGAGGGACGCCGCCCGAGCGGCCGTCATCGAGGCAACCGCCGACGAGGACGCTAACCCGGGTGCCGCTAACCCGGGTGCCGCTACCCCGGTGACCGTCGAGGCGGGCGAGCCCGACCGCCCCTGGTGGGAAACCGACCCCCGCCTCACGGACCGCTTCGGCAAGGCCTAGCGTCGCCTAGTAGCGGCGGCGGACGCCGAACGACCAGCCGGTCGCGTAGTCGACGCGGAAGACGCAATCGTGTGACTTGAGCCCGCACCAGGCCGGAATGTCGGTGTAGGCGGCGGGATCGTCGGCCAGCACGGCGATCACCGACCCGACCGGGACGTCGCGGATCTGGTTGGCGAGCATGATGATCGGGATGGGGCACTTGCGCCCGAGCGCGTCGTTGGTGATCACCGGGGCGGCACCGGGCGGTACGTAAGCGGCCAGCGCGGCCGACGACTCGGCCACCGCGGCCCGCGCGGCGTCGGTGACCGGTGAGACGAGCGGAGCCGGCGCGGCTTCCGCCGTCGTCGGCGCGCCAAGCCAGTGCGCGGCATCCGGTGGCGCCGGGGCGCGCGACGGCGCCGCCCCGGTCTGCGCGGTTTCCCGCGACCC
>JAWWPV010000409.1:0-3338 GCA_033854775.1 Trebonia sp. | reverse complement strand
CGCAAGGACCGCGAGTCCTACGCCGAGATGTGGCGCCGCTGGATCTACGACGACTACTACCGCAGCTACCTCATGCCGCTCGAGAAGTACGGCCTTGTCATCCCGCACGACCTCATCGAGATGGCGTGGGACCAGATCTGGAACAAGGGCTACGTGCACGAAGTCGCCCAGTTCTTCGCCACCGGCTGGCTCGCCAACTACTGGCGGATCGACCCGATGACCGACAAGGACTTCGAGTGGTTCGAGTACAAGTACCCGGGCTGGTATGACAAGTACGGCGCGTGGTGGGAGAACTACAACCGCCTCTCCACGCCGAACGGGCACCACCCGATCGTCGCCGAGGACGTCGACTACGCCTACCCGCACCGCTGCTGGACCTGCATGGTCCCGTGCCTGGTCCGCGAGGACATGGTGATGGACCAGGTGGACGGGCAGTGGCGCACCTACTGCTCGGAGCCGTGCCACTGGACCGACGCGACGGCCTTCCGGCCGACGTACCAGGGCCGCGAGACCCCGAACATGGGCCAGCTCATCGGCAAGCGCGAGTGGGAGACGCTCTACCACGGCTGGAACTGGGCCGATGTCGTCTCCGACATGGGCTACGTCCGCGACGACGGCAAGACGATGGTCGCGCAGCCGCACCTCGACCTCGACGACCCGAAGAAGCTGTGGACGCTCGACCACCTGCGCCGGATGCCGGAGGTCCAGTCGCCCAACGTCCTGCTCAACGAGATGACCGACGAGCAGCGCACAGCGTTCGTCGCGGACTACAACCGCGGCGGTCCCGCGGGCCGCCCCGCCCCCGCCGCCAGCTAAAGGATCAAAACCCTTTTAGCCGAACGGTTCCGTGTTTCACCTGAAAACCGGCCCCGCCCATCCCATCTGGGCGGGGCCGGCCAGGGGAGCTTATAAGGGGTAGGCAGTGACAGAAAAGCACAAGGTGCGCTTCGAACCCGTCGGCATCGAAATCGACGTCGACGAGAACCAGACGATCCTGCGGGCCGCGGCCGAGCAGGGGATCATGCTCATGCACGGCTGCAAGGAAGGCCAGTGCGCCTCGTGCAAGTCGTTCATCCTCGAAGGCGAAGACATCGAGCACGACCGGTACTCCACGTTCGCCCTGCCGGACTACGAGAAGGAGGAAGGCTACACCCTGCTCTGCCGGGCGCACGCGTACGAGGACGTCACGATCGAGCTCCTCAACTACGACGAGGACATGATCCGCTCCGGCCTGCCGATCCAGCAGGCCACCGCCGAGGTGGTGTCCATGGACCCGGTGACGCACGACATGCGCCACCTGGTGCTGCGGCTGATCGAGCCCGGGGACATCAAGTACTTCCCCGGCCAGTACATGGACATCTCGGTCCCAGGCACCGACCAGGTCCGGTCGTTCTCCATGGCGAACACCTCAAGCAGGGACAGCCTGCTCGAGTTCGTCATCAAGGTGTACCCGGACGGACTGTTCTCCCAGTTCCTCGACAAGGAACTCCAGGTGGGCGACCGCCTGGAGCTGACCGGCCCGTTCGGCGTCTTCACTTTGCGCGACTCCGACGCGGAGCTGGTCTTCGTGGGCGGCGGAGCGGGGATGGCCCCGATCCTGTCCCTGCTCCGCTCCATGGCCGAGCGCGGCATCCAGCGCAAGGCCACGTTCTTCTACGGTGCGCGCGGGCAGGGCGACCTCTGCTTCGAGGCCGAACTGCGCGCGATCGCGGAGAAGCTGCCGAACTTCACTTACATCCCGGCTCTCTCGCACGAGGACTGGGACGGCGAGAACGGCCTCATCACCGATGTCGTCAAGCGCCTGACGGGGACCCTCGCCGGCGCGCACGCCTACGTATGCGGGCCCCCGCCCATGGTGGAGGCTGCGATCCCGCTGCTAGAGACGCTGGGCGTCCCTGACAAGCGGGTCTATTACGACAAGTTCACGACAACCGGAGAGCCCTCATGAGCTCTCCGTCCTTGCCCTAGGCCCAAGCGTGAGCACTCCGGACATCAAAAGAGGAGAGTTCAAATGACAGCAGAGACGCAGACACCCAGCGTTCCACGGCAACGCAGCGTTCCCAAGCCGGTCTTCACCGACGCGGAAGCGGGCGCGTTGGACTTCCCGGACTCCACCGAGCGCCACTTCAACTACTTCAAGCCGGCCAAGCGCAAGCAGTCCCACTACGAGGACGTGACCGTCGAGGTGCAGCCCGACCCGCGGCACTACCTGTCGCAGGGCTGGCTCTACGGGTTCGCGGACGGCCAGGGCGGCTACCCGCTCGACTGGACGGTGCTCAAGTCCTGGGGCTCTGACCGCCCGGTGCCCGAGCGCTACCCCGGCTCAGGCGGCCAGGGCTACGAGTGGCCCGCGCTCGGCTGGCACGAGTTCCGCGACCCCAACGAGGAGTGGGAGCTCACGCTCTACCGCTACAACGCCAACGTGGTGCGCCAGATCAACCAGAACGTCGAGTCCGCCCGCCAGAGCAAGGCCTTCGAGCAGTGGAACCCGAACTGGGTGCGCTTCGTCGAGCGGAACATCGGCGCGTGGATGCACGTGGACCACGGCCTCGGCCTGTACCTGTACGCGAACGCGCAGCGCCGGGCCCCCACGAACATGCACAACAACGCGATCTCGGTCAACTCGATGCACCGCATCAGGGCCGCCCAGGATATCGCGCTGTACACCCTGACGCTGACCGAGGAAGTCCCCGGCTTCGACGGGTCCGCGCACCTGGACGCCTGGAACTCCGACCCCGCCTGGCAGGGCGTGCGGGAGACCGCCGAGCAGCTCACCGGGATCTGGGACTGGGCCGAGGCGATCTTCGCCGCGAACGTGGTGTTCGAGCCCCTGGTCGGCGAGCTGTTCCGCAGCGGGTTCGTGCTGCAGGAGGCCGCGCACCAGGGCGACTTCGTCACCCCCACGATCATGGGCGCCGGCGAGTCCGATACGGCCCGCGAGCAGCGGGGCGCCCGGGCGCTGTTCCGCATGCTGGCCGACGACGAGCAGCACGGCGAGGCCAACCGGAAGCTGATGCAGGAGTGGCTGGCGGAGTGGGTCCCGGTCAGCCTCGACGCGGGGCGGAAGCTCCAGCCGATCTGGTCGCAGGTGGCCGAGAAGGTCGTGACCTTCGACGAGTCGCTGTCGCGCTCGAAAGCCCGGATGACCGGGCTGCTGGAAGACCTCAAACTCGAGATCCCGAAGGAGATCCGTTCATGACCGAGTTCAAATCCGACAGGACCTCGTCCAATCAGACGGGCGTGACCCTGATGAACAACCAGGTGGGCTACGTCGTCGCGCAGGTGATGAAGGACAAGAAGGACGTGACCGTCCGCGACCTGCCCTCGATGATCAGGGT